>DXDV01000280.1 GCA_019115345.1 Candidatus Intestinimonas stercorigallinarum
ACGTCTACTTCCTCAAGCTCCACCACCTGGTGGACGACAAGATCCACGCCCGGTCCACCGGCCCCTACTCCCTGGTCACCCAGCAGCCTCTGGGCGGCAAGGCCCAGTTCGGCGGCCAGCGCTTCGGCGAGATGGAGGTGTGGGCCCTGGAGGCCTACGGCGCCGCCTACACCCTCCAGGAGATCCTCACCGTCAAGTCCGACGACGTCACCGGGCGCGTCCGCACCTACGAGGCCATCGTCAAGGGCCACAACGTGCCCAAGCCCGGCGTGCCCGAGTCCTTCAAGGTGCTGGTCAAGGAGCTCCAGGCCCTGTGCCTGGACATCCAGGTCCTGGACCACGACGGCAACGAGATCGAGCTCAAGGACGACGATGAGGACACCTACCAGCCCGACCGCATCCGGGACGACGACGACTTCTACGGCTACAACGCCGGCGGGGAGTCCGACTTCGCCGCCGCCGGCTTCACCCTGAAGGCGGAGAGCGACGACGACGACCTGGCGGTCTCCGGCGGCGGCGACGATGACGGCCTGGAGTTCGATGAGGGCGACATGGTCCTCGACGGCGACCAGGACGATATGGAATAACAAGGGAGGACGAGTGATATATGAGCTACGCTGAGTTTGACGCCATCCGCATTGGCATCGCCTCCCCGGAGCAGATCCTGGAGTGGTCCTACGGCGAGGTCCTCAAGCCGGAGACCATCAACTACCGCACCCTGAAGCCCGAGCGGGACGGCCTGTTCTGCGAGAAGATCTTCGGGCCCACCAAGGACTGGGAGTGCCACTGCGGCAAGTACAAGAAGATCCGCTACAAGGGCAAGGTCTGCGACCGCTGCGGCGTGGAGGTCACCCGGGCCAAGGTCCGCCGGGAGCGCATGGGCCACATCCAGCTGGCCGCCCCGGTGTCCCACATCTGGTACTTCAAGGGCATCCCCTCCCGGATGGGCCTGCTGCTGGACATCAGCCCCCGCATCCTGGAGAAGGTGCTGTACTTCGCCGCCTATATCGTCATCGACCCCGGCTTCACCCCCCTGGCCAAGAACCAGATCCTGTCCGAGAAGGAATACCGGGACATGCGGGAGAAGTACGAGGACGACTTTGAGGCCGCCATGGGCGCCGAGGCCGTGAAGAAGCTCCTCCAGGACATCAACCTGGAAGAGCTCTCCGAGCAGCTCCGGGCCGAGCTCAAGGACGCCTCCGGCCAGAAGAAGGCCCGCATCGTCAAGCGCCTGGAGGTGGTGGACGCCTTCCGCCTCTCCGGCAACAAGCCCGAGTGGATGATCATCGACGTGCTGCCCGTCATCCCCCCGGAGCTGCGCCCCATGGTGCAGCTGGACGGCGGCCGCTTCGCCACCTCGGACCTCAACGACCTCTACCGCCGGGTCATCAACCGCAACAACCGCCTCAAGCGCCTCATCCAGCTCAACGCCCCCGACATCATCGTCCGGAATGAGAAGCGGATGCTCCAGGAGGCGGTGGACGCCCTCATCGACAACGGGAGACGGGGCCGGGCCGTCACCGGCGCCAACAACCGGGCGCTGAAGTCCCTCTCCGACATGCTCAAGGGCAAGCAGGGCCGCTTCCGCCAGAACCTGCTGGGCAAGCGGGTGGACTACTCCGGCCGATCCGTTATCGTGGTCGGCCCCAGCCTGAAGATCTACCAGTGCGGCCTGCCCAAGGAGATGGCCATCGAGCTGTTCCGCCCCTTCGTCATGAAGAAGCTGGTGGAGGACGGCCTGGCCAACAACATCAAGAGCGCCAAGAAGATGGTGGACAAGGGCCGGCCCGAGGTCTGGGACGCCCTGGACTTCGTCATCAAGGAGCACCCCGTCATGCTCAACCGCGCCCCCACCCTCCACCGTCTGGGCATCCAGGCCTTCGAGCCGGTGCTGGTGGAGGGCCGGGCCATCAAGCTCCACCCCCTGGTGTGCACCGCCTTCAACGCCGACTTCGACGGCGACCAGATGGCCGTCCACGTGCCCCTCTCCGCCGAGGCCCAGGCCGAGGCCCGCATCCTGATGCTCTCCGCCAACAACCTGCTCCGGCCCCAGGACGGCGGCCCCGTCACCGTGCCCACCCAGGACATGGTGCTGGGCTCCTACTACCTCACCTATGAGAAGTACGCCGACCACGACTTCGCCTACGAGGACGTGGCGGCGGTGAAGACCGCCCTGGCCGCGGGCAGCGTGCAGCCCGACGACAAGGTGTGGGTGAAGCACCCCGGCTCCCTGGACGACATCCCCACCTACGCCGGCATCTGCGCCGACACCCCCGACGGGGAGCTGCCCCGGGAGATCTTCCCGGTCTACTCCGACGACGGGGAGGCCCGCCTGGCCTACGACGAGGGGGAGCTGGAGCTCCACATGCCCATTCTGGTCCGCCGCAGCGTGGAGGTGGACGGCGAGGTCCGCCACAAGCTGGTGCGCACCACCGTGGGCCGCCTGATCTTCAACGAGGGCATCCCCCAGGACCTGGGCTTCGTGGACCGCACCGACCCCGAGCAGATGTTCGAGCCCGAGATCAACTTCATCACCGGCAAAAAGCAGCTGGGCAAGATCATCGACAAGTGCATCACCAAGCACGGCTTCACCGTGTCCGCCGCCGTGCTGGACACCATCAAGGCCAGAGGCTATAAGTTCTCCACCCGGGGCGCTCTCACCGTCTCCATCCACGACATGACGGTGCCCCCCCAGAAGCCCGAGCTCATCGCCGCCACCGAGAAGGAGATCGTCAAGATCGACCGGCAGTACAAGCGGGGCTTCCTCACCAACGACGAGCGGTACCGCCTGGTGGTCCAGGCCTGGGAAAAGACCACCAAGGACGTGACCGACGCCCTGATGAACGTGCTGGACCGGTACAACCCCATCTGGATGATGGCCGACTCCGGCGCCCGTGGTTCCACCGCCCAGATCCGTCAGCTGGCCGCCATGCGCGGCCTGATGGCCGACACCTCCGGCCGCACCATTGAGATCCCCATCAAGTCCAACTTCCGTGAGGGTCTGAGCGTGCTGGAGTACTTCATCTCCTCCAGAGGCGCCCGGAAGGGCATGGCCGATACCGCCCTGCGGACCGCCGACTCCGGTTACCTCACCCGCCGCCTGGTGGACGTGTCCCAGGAGGTCATCATCCGGGAGCACGACTGCGGCACCCACGACGGCATCCTGGCCAGCGAGATCGTGGAGAACGGCCAGGTCATCGAGACC
>DXDV01000281.1 GCA_019115345.1 Candidatus Intestinimonas stercorigallinarum
CCTTGCTTCCCTCTACCGCCACCTCGTACACGGTGGGCAGGTTGGGACAGGTGTAGTCCAGCAGCTTCCGGTAGACCTCCGGATTGCCGGTGAAGCGGCGGAAGATGACCCGCCGCCCGGTAGCCTTGTGGCGGATGAGCCGCACGCTGCCCCGGGGGCTCTCCTTGAGGATGCGGACCAATTCGAACTCGCGCTCCAGCGCGTCAGACAGCCATGCGTAAATCGGAATCACCCCAAAATCTTGTACACTATGCAGTAGGCATATTGTAATGACGCACAAATTGTTGTAAATTAGTATAAACGATTCCAGGAAAAAAGTAAAGCAGGGGGGCGAAAAGGGTGAAAAACAAGGCCACAGACGACCTGCGGCAGGAGCTGATGAGCGAGGGCAGCATCGACGCCTACCTCCACAGGAACGCGCCGCATTTTAACAGCCAGAGCATTGCCGAGCTGCTGGCGGCCCTGTACGAAAAGACAAAGCTCTCCAAGGCCGCGCTGGCCCGTCGGGCGGGGATGAGCGAGGTCTACCTGCACCAGGTCTTTGCCGGGCGGCGCAAGCCCTCCCGGGACCGGCTCATCTGCCTGTGCGTGGGCCTGGAGGCCACCCTGGAGGAGAGCCAGCGCCTGCTCAAGCAGGCGGCCTATGCCCAGCTCTACCCCAAGCTCCGGCGGGACGCCATCATCATCCACGGCATCCTTCACCACACGGCCCTCAGCGAGATCAACGACAAGCTCTTTGCCGAAAACGAAAAGACCCTGTTTTGATGTCCGCTGGAGCGGCAGCCAAGCGCTTTGCTCCCGCGGCAAGGGCCAGGCTCCCCCGCCGCCGGACATATCGCCCATGTTCCACCTGGGCCTTGCGCCTGAGAGAAATAGAAAAAGGAGAGGATTACATGAAAAAAATCCTGTTGCTGGGACTGTCGCTGGCGCTGATGTTCTCCCTGGCGGCCTGTGGAAAGAGCGAGGCGGCCACGGCTGTGGACGAGCAGATCGCCGCCATCGGTGAGGTGACCCTGGAGAGCGAGGCCGCCATCACCGAGGCCGAGGAGGCGGTGGACGCCCTGGCCGCCGAGGACCGGGAGCAGCTGGAGAACGTGGGGCAGCTGGAGCAGGCCCGGGCCGACTACGAGGCCCTGGTGCTGGCCGCCGAGGCCGCCGAGGTGGAGGAGGCCATCGCCGCCATCGGCACCGTGACCCTGGACAGCGCTGAAGCCATCGACGCCGCCCGCGCCCTCTACGACGGCAGCGACGCCGACGTCCAGGGCGCCGTGGGCAATCTGGCCGACCTGGAGGCGGCGGAGACCGCCCTGTCCGACCTGCGGGTGGAGGAGGTCGTCGGCCTCATCGACGCCATCGGCACCGTGACTCTGGAGAGCGCCGGGGCGGTGGACGCCGCTCAGGACGCCTTTGACGCCCTCTCCGACGCCGACGCCGCCAAGGTGGGCAACGCCGACGTCCTCACCGCCGCCGCCGAGCAGCTCAAGGCCCTCAAGCAGGAGCAGGCCCAGGCCCTCCTGGCCAACATGCGGGTGGAAAAGGACGATGTCCGCGGCATGGCCTTCTATTACCCCCAGAATTTCCCCAACTACATCGATACCCGCTGCTATGTCCTGCCCTATATCGGACAGGAAGGCGACAATGTCTGGCTGCGGCTGCTGTGCGACTATACCGAGGACGACTGGGTGTTCTTCGAGCAGATCACCTTCGCCGTGGATGACGAGCGCTACTACAAATATTATAACTACTTTGACGTGGTCCGGGACAACGACTACGGCGTGGTGTGGGAGTATGTGGACACCGAGGTGAGCGACTCCGATGTGGAGATGCTCTGGGCCATCGCCAATTCCACCCAGACCATCGTCCGCTTCGAGGGCGACGAGTATTACTACGACTTTACCGTTTCCCAGGGGGACAAGGACGCCATCCGGGAGGTCCTCACCGCCTACGAGGCCCTCCAGGGCTAAAGCGCCCCGGGGAGACCGGCCCGGGCCGGGGCATCCACCCCAGGGAACGGGACCGGCAGAGAGGGACAGAAAACAAAAATCCCCCCTGACGCATCTGCGTCAGGGGGGATTTGCAGCTTGTCGAAAAAACTCCGCGGGAAGGCGGGCGCGCCGTCAGTCCGCCGGCACCGCGACGATGATGCGGATGCGGCCTCCGGCGGCAAAGCCCAGGTCGTCATACCAGCCGGTGAGGGCGTAGTCCTCGGCGTTGATGTCCGAGAGGGTGGTGGCGTGGAAGTCGCCGTCGTCATCCCGGAGGAGGACCTCCACGTCCTCCGCCAGGGCGTATTTCTGATTGCCCGCCATGGCGGAGAGGTCGCTCAGCTCGGTGAGGCGCACGTCCTCCAGCTGCTGGAAGTTGGAGACCGCTCCGTCCTCATAAAGGAGGGCGGCGCCGCCGATGGAGATGTTGTAGATGGTGCTGCCGCTGACGGTGAGGCTCTGGCCGTCCAGCAGGTAGCGGTAGGCGCCGGAGGTGCTCATGTCGGCGGAGCTGCTGGCGGCCGAGGTGACGTAGACGTAATCCAGGGTGTCGCCGGTGACCTCGTTGAGGATGAGGTGGTCGATGTCGCCGTTCTCGTCCAGGGTGTAGTAGCGCACGTCCGTCTTTTCCAGCGTGACGCAGGCGATGCGGGAGGGGTAGACACGGACGTAGCTGCCGTTGTCATCCACGTCCAGGATCTCCACGCCGTCGGCAAACGCATAGCCCCCGAAGGAGGTCCCGGCGGCGTTCACCTTGCCGCTGAGGTTCTTTTCACTCAGGGACTTGATGGTGGTGCCGTCCTGGCCGGTGCTCACCGACACCACCCGGCCGGTCCGCTGGGCGCTGCCGTCGTGGTAGAAGGTCCGCTCCACCCCGTCGGTGCAGGCCACGGTGGTGACCACCTGGACGCTGGTGGTGTCGCTGGCGGTGGTGGAGGAGGTGGCGGCGGTCTGCTCGCTGGAGGTGACCACGCCGTAGTAAAGTCCGCTGCTCTCCAGGGCGGTGACGGCGGAGACCACCTCGCCGTTCATGCCCAGCAGCAGGGTCACCGTGTCCCCGGCGGAGAAGCTGCCCTGGCTGGAGAACTGGTAGACCGCCGACGAGGTGCCCAGCTCGTAGCTGTTCCCCGCCACGGTGACCGAGGTGGGGGCGGCGCTGCCGGGAGAGACGGCGGTGAGGGTGCCGGTGACCCGGTCGCTGTAGATCCACACCGTCCGCAGGTTCTCGTTATAGTAGTAGACGTCGTACGCCTGAAGGGTGGCGAGGTCGGAGCGGCTGCCGTTGCGGTAGACGGTGATGTTTTCGGTGCCGAAGGGCAGGTCGATGGTGCCGCCGCTGCTCACATAGGGCCCCTTGGTGTCGTTGGTGACCAGGGTGGCGTAGTCCACTTCGCCGTTGGTGATGGTGTAGCCCAGGGTGGCGCCGTAGACCGTCCCGGCGCTGTTCTCCGCCGTCAGCAGGTTATAGAAGAGGATGACGCAGTCCTGCCGGGTGAGGGTCTGGCCCTGGACGGCGGAGAGGTCGTCCAGCAGGCCCACCGACCGGGCCTTGGAGAGCTGGGCGTCGGGGAAGGAGCCGGCCAGGGAGCTGGAATCGTAGCCCAGCAGCCGCAGCAGGGCGGTGCAGGCCTCCTCCAGGGTGATGGTGTTGTCGGGGCGGAAGGAGCCGTCCACATAGCCGGTGACCCAGCCCTGCTCCACCGCCAGCTTGATGTAGTCCACGGCCCAGTGGCCGCTCTTCACGTCGGTGAAGAGGGAGGCGGTGCTGCTGCCCACGGAGTCCTTATAGGTGGAGGCGGCAGTCATCATCTTGACGAACTCCGCCCGGGTCACCGAGGCGGAGAGGTTCAGGTTTCCGTTCTCGTCGCCGGAGAGGATGCCCAGCACCCGGACCGTCTCCAGCATGGTGTCCTCGTCCGCCGCCAGCGCGCTGGGCGCGGCCAGGCTCAGGGCCAGGCACAGGGCGGTCAGAAGGGAGAGGATTCTTTTCTTCAAGGGTCTCACTCCTTTAGTCATAGTGCAGGGCGTCGATGGGGTTGAGGCGGGCGGCCTTCTTGGCGGGGAGGTAGCCGAAGAGGATGCCGATGCCCACCGAGATGCCGAAGGCCATGAGGACGGCGCCCAGGGTGGGGGCCACCGTCAGGGTCTCCTCCATGAGCTGGGCCACCACCTGGGTGGCCACCACGGACAGGACGTCCCCCAGCAGGATGCCGATGACCCCTCCCAGGGCGCTGGTGCAGGCGGCCTCGATGACGAACTGCTCCATGATGTAGCGCTCCTTGGCCCCCAGGGATTTTCGAATGCCGATCTCCCGGGTGCGCTCGGTGACCGACACCAGCATGATGTTCATGATGCCGATGCCGCCCACCACCAGGGAGATGGCGGCGATGCCCGCCAGGACCCCCACCAGAATGTTGATCATGCTGGTCATGGTATCCAGCATCTCGGCCATGCTGGTGACGGTGTAGTAGTCGTCGCTGGCAAAGACGGCGTAGAGGGCGTTCTCCAGGGCGGCCACGCTCTCGTCGATGTGGTCCTCATCCCGCATGGTGATGGTGTAGCTGCTGATCTCCCCGGAGATGCGGGAGGCGGTGGAGTAGGGCAGATAGAGGCAGTCGTCGGCGCCCCCCTCCTCCAGGTCCTCATCGGTCTGCTCCAGCACGCCCACCACGGTGAGGCTCTGTCCGCCCACCCGCAGGGTCTCTCCCACGGCGTTCCCGCCGAAGCAGGCCAGGTCCAGATAGGCCCCGATGACGCAGACCTTGCTGCGGCTGGCCATGTCGCTGTACTGGAGCCCCCGGCCCTTGGCCACCGTGTCGCCGGAGATCTCAAAATAGTCCTCGCTGACCCCCTGCACCGAGGTGGAGGAGATGGTCTCCGAGCCGATCTTGACGTAGCCGCCCATGGGGGCGATGGGGGAGCAGAGATCCAGATATTCGCTGTTCTCCTCCACGATCTCGTACATGTCGTCCACGCTCAGGCTCCGGGTGGAGCCACGGGACATGACCGAGACGGTGAGGGTGTTGGTGCCCATGTCGGAAAAGCTGTCGGTGACGTACTGCTCCAGGCCGTTGCCCAGGCCCACGATGACGATGACGGCGGCCACGCCGATGATGATGCCCAGCATGGTCAGCAGGGTCCGGGTCTTGCTGGAGACGATGTTCTTCAGGGCCAGCTCCACGGATTCCAGGATGCTCATGAGGGCACACCTCCAAAACCGCCGGCCGCCCGGGGGGTGACCACCGCCTCGGGGGCGTCGGCGGGCCCGTCGTAGATGACGTGCCCGTCCTCCAGGCGGATGATCCGCTGGGCCTGGACGGCGATGGAGTTGTCGTGGGTGATGAGGACCACGGTGTGGCCCGCGGCGTGGAGCTCCTGGAGGAGCGCGAGCACCTCCCGGCCGGTGCGGGAGTCCAGGGCGCCGGTGGGCTCGTCGGCCAGGATGACCGACGGCTCCCCCACCAGGGCCCGGGCGATGGACACCCGCTGCTGCTGTCCGCCGGAGAGCTCATTGGGCTTGTGCTTCATCTTGTCCCCCAGGCCCACCAGCTCCAGGGCGACCTTGGCCCGCTCCCGGCGCTCCTTCTTGGGGACGCCGGCGTACATGAGGGGGACCTCCACGTTCTCCAGCAGGTTAAGCTTGGGGAGCAGGTTGTACTGCTGGAAGATGAAGCCCAAGAGCTCGTTGCGGATCTCGGCCAGCTCGTTTTTGTTCATCTGGCCCACGTCCCGGCCGTCCAGGAGGTAGGTGCCGTCGGAGGGGACGTCCAGGCAGCCGATGATGTTCATACAGGTGGATTTTCCCGAGCCGGACTGGCCCACAATGGCCACGAACTCCCCCTGAAAGACCTGGAAGGAGATGCCGTCGGCGGCCTTGACCACCGTTTCGCCCATGTAGTAGTACTTGCATACATCCTTAAATTCAATGAGCGCTCTCATCTCAGAAGCCTCCCGGGCCGCCGCCCATACCGCCGCCGCCGGGCATACCGCCTCCGCCGCCGGGCATGCCGCCGCCCATCATGGGCATGCCGCTGTCGGAGGAGCTGGAGGTGGGGATGTAGGCCACCACGTCCCCCTCCTGGAGGCCGGAGGTGATCTCGATGTAGTCCCCGTCGCTGACGCCGGTGGTGACCTGGACCGAGACGTACTGGGTCTCCATGTCCCCGGCCGGGGCGTCGGCGCCCTCGGACTGGTCCCCGGCGGACTCCTCAGCCGGAGCCTGGACGTCCTGGGCGTTGACGGCGCTGGGGGAATCGACGGTGACCAGCACCGTGTCCCCACGGTTCAGGGCGGAGGCGGGGATGGCCAGCACGTCCTGGGCGCTCTCCAGCTCGATGGTGGCGTCCACGCTCATGCCGGGCAGGAGGCCGTCGGTGTCGTCGATGCGGATGGTCACCGGGTAGGTGGTGGCGCTGCCGGTGGAGGTGCCCGCCACGCTGACCTTGGTGACCACGCCGGTGTAGACGGTATCCTCCACGGCGTCGGCCACCACGGAGACCGTCTGCCCCACGGCGATGCTGGAGATGTCCAGCTCGTCCACGTCCAGGGTCATGGTGAGGTAGGAGAGGTCGTAGATGGTGCACAGCACCTGGTTGGACTCAGAGGTCTCTCCGGCGTTGTAGTATTTGTCCACAATGGTGCCGGTGATGGGCGCGGTGATGGTGTAGTCGTCCAGCTGGTCGGTCTGATTCTCATAGGAGATCTCGGCGTTGCGCAGGCTGTCGGAGGCGTTCTGGACCTGTTCGTCCAGATCGTCGCTGGTCATGACCAGAAGGGTCTGGCCCTTGTCCACCCAGTCCCCCTCGGAGACGGCGATGGAGGACACGGTGCCGGACACATCGGCCGTCACAGTGGACTCGTCGGCATAGGCGAAGGTGCCGCTGGAGCTGCTGCCCACGCCGTCCACCGCGGCGGAGGCCGACTGGGTGGTGGAGATGCCGCCGGGGTTGGCCACCTGGATGGTCACCTCCCGGACGATCATGTTTCCGGTGGAGACCGTGGTATTGGCGGCCACCTCGCTGACCGTGCCGGTCAGGGTCTCAAAGGTGGAGTCCAGGGTGACGGTGGCGCTCTGGCCCACATAGAAGCCCTGGGCGTCATCCGCCGGGAAGGTGACCGTGAGCTCCATCACGTCGGAATTGCGGATGGTGGCCACCTGCGCTCCGGCGTTGACCTCGTCGCCCACCTCCACATCCAGGGAGTAGACCCGTCCGGACACGTCGGCGGTGACCGTCAGGTCCTCCAGGCTCTCCAGGGCATTGCTGTAATTGCGCTGGGCCTGGTCGACGGAGAGCTGGGACTGCTCCAGGGAGCTCTCCGCGTCGGTGGAGTCGATGGTGTAGAGGATGGTGCCCTCCTCCACCTGGTCCCCCTCCTCAAAGCCGGCGGTGAGGATGGTCCCCTCCAGCAGGGTGGTCACCGAGTAGGAGTCGGCGGCCTCCAGGGTGCCGCTGCCGGTGATGGTGGAGGTGATGTCCCGCCGTTCGACCTCAGCGGTGGTGTACACCGACTCCGCAGCGGCGGTGGGGGTCCCGCTGCCGCCCAGGAAATACCAGGCGCCGCCGCCCGCCAGGGCGCACACCAGCACCACGGCAACGATTTTTTTCCAAAGGCCCCGGCGGCCCTTTTTCTTCGTCGCCGGGACGGAGCCGCCGCTCTGGGCGGGCTCCGTTTTCTTTTTCAGATGCAAGCTCATCCTATCAGCCGTCCTTTCCATCGCGCAAGGCGGGTAAGTGTCAACGGCTTTTATTCTACCGGCGGGTCCTCAACAATGAGCCGAAAAAATCGAAACATTTTCTAAACAGAATCAAAACGATCCCCAACAAGGGCCTCTGCCTTGTCTCATACGCCCGCGTCCTATGTGAGCAGGCAGAGGATGAGGCCGTAGACCACGCTGGCCGAGATGCCGTAGGCCAGCACCGGCCCGGCCACGGTGAAGAGCCGGGCGCCGGTGCCGGTGACCAGCCCCTCGCTCCTGAATTCCAGGGCGGGGGAGACCATGGCGTTGGCAAAGCCGGTGATGGGCACCAGGGTGCCCGCCCCCGCCCGCTTGGCCAGGTCGTCGAAGCGGCCCAGGCCGGTGAGGAGGGCGGAGGCCAGGATGAGGGTCATGGAGACGGCGGTTCCGGCGGCCTCCCGATCCAGCCCCGCCCTCTGGTAGAAGCCCAGCAGCCACTGTCCCGCCGTGCAGATGAGCCCCCCGGTGAAAAAGGCCCAGGCCAGGTCCTTGGCCATAGGGGAGGGCTTGGATATGCGCCCCACGTAGGCGCAGTATTCCTGATTGGTCATATCCACGGTGCTTCCGCTCCTTTCATCAGATTCAGTGTTCCCCTTGACAGGGGAAAGCATACATGCTATGATTCCGATTACTAAATAAGTAATTTAGTAAATCAGTAAATGCCCGGCGCGCCGGGCGGAGACAGGAGGACGACATGGAAATTCCGACCAACCTCAAGCACAAGCCGGTGATCGTGGCGGAGGACTACGCCCGCATCGACGGCCGCGCCGCCTATGAAAGCGACGCCCAGGGCCTCTCGCTGGGGCTGGCCCAGTGGAACGACCGGGGCAAGGTGGACATTTCGGCCAAGGTGTGGCGGCACACCGGGGAGAAGTGGTCCCGGCAGTCGGAGGAGCTGCCCCTCCACCGGGTGCTGGACCTGGCCATCCTCACCTGTCGGGCCGCCCTCTACTTCCGGGAGGAGGCCTACCGCTGCCCCGGCGGATACGACAAGGAGCATCCGGTCATCGACCGGGTGGGGCTCCAGGGGGATGCCATGACGGTGGCGGTGTGCACCGGCAACGACCACATCGACGGAGACATCGCCCTCTTCCAGGAGGCCCTGGCCCGGGACGGGGAGCTGTTGGGGGAGCGGATGCGGGTGCTCAGCCGGCTGCTGAAGGAACTGGGGGCGTGACCATGGCCAGAACAGAACGGGAGCGGGCCCTGCTGGCGGCCTACAAGACCCGGAAGGTGGTGGGGGGCGTGTGCGCCATCCGCAGCACCCAGACCGGCCGCACCCTGGTCTACGCCGCCCCCAACCCGGAGGGACAGCGCAATCGGTTCCGGTTCTCCGTCTCCACCAACACCTGCGTCCAGGCGGTGCTGGCCGCCGACTGGCGGCGCTATGGGCCGGAGAGCTTCACCTTCCAGGTGCTGGAGGAGCTGGAGCGGGAGCCGGAGCAGACCGAGGCGGCCTTCCGGGCGGACCTGGAGGCCCTTGCGGAGATCTGGCGGGAGAAGCTGGCGGAGACCGGCACGCCCCTCTATTGAATACATTAAAAAATGCAAAAGTACGCCCCCGCCGCGGAAGCGGCGGGGGCGTACCTGCGTTTGGAGAGGGTTACCGGTCCTTCACCAGAGCCTCTCCGGCGGTGTAGATGTCGCCGGCGCCCACGGTGAGGATGAGGTCGCCGGGCCGGGCCAGCTCCCGGAGGGCGGCGGTGACCTGGGGCAGGGTGGCGCAGTACCGCGCGCCGGGGATCTTTTCCGCCAGGTCCCGGGAGGAGATGCCGATGTCGTTGGTCTCCCGGGCGGCGAAGATCTCGGCCAGGAGGGTGACGTCCGGCTTTTGGAGCACCTCCACGAAGTCGTCGAAGAGGGCGGCGGTGCGGGTATAGGTGTGGGGCTGGAAGGCGCAGATCACCCGCTCATAGCCCAGGGTGCGGGCGGTGTCCAGCAGCGCCTTGAGCTCGCCGGGGTGGTGGGCGTAGTCGTCGTAGACCTGGGCGCCGTTATAGGTGCCCTTGTGCTCGAACCGGCGCCCGGCCCCCCGGAACTGGGCCAGGCCCTTCGACACCGCCTCCCCCGGCACCCCCAGGGCGATGGCGGAGGCCGCCGCCGCCAGGGCGTTTTTCACGTTGTGGAGGCCGGGTACCGACAGGGACACGTGGGCGTAGACCTCTCCGCGGTAGATGACGTCGAAGGCGGGCAGGCCCTTCTCCCAGGTGAGGCCGGCGGCGTGGACGTCCCCCTCGGCAAGGCCGAAGGTGGTGACGGGCCGCTCCTCCCCCGCCAGGGTGCGCATGGTGTTCTCGTCGTCCCGGTTGGCGATGATCCGCCCCCCCTCGGGCACCAGGTCGGCAAAGCGGCGGAAGGACCGCTCCACATCGTCCAGGTCCTTGAAGAAGTCCAGGTGGTCGGCCTCGATGTTGAGGATGACGGCCACGGTGGGGAAGAAGGAGAGGAAGGAGTTGCAGTACTCGCAGCTCTCCAGGATGATGGTGTCCCCCTTGCCCACCCGGTGGCCCGCCCCCAGCAGGGGGAGGGTGCCGCCGATCATCACCGTGGGGTCCAGCCCGGCGGCCATGATGATGTGGGTACACATGGAGGTGGTGGTGGTCTTGCCGTGGGTGCCGGAGATGCACAGGGCGTGCTTGTAGCCCCGCATGATGGCCCCCCAGGCCTGGGCCCGCTCAAAGACGGGGACGCCCGCGGCGTGGGCGGCGGCCACCTCGGGATTGTCGTCGTGGGCGGCGGCGGTGCGGATCACCAGCTCGGCCCCACCCAGGTTCTCCGCCCGGTGGCCGATGTGGATGGGGATGCCCAGGCTCCGCAGGTGCTCCACGGCGGGGCTCTCCCGCATGTCGGAGCCGGTGATGGCCATGCCGGCGCCGTGGAGGACCTCGGCCAGGGGGGCCATGGAGACTCCGCCGATGCCGATGAGGTGGGCCCGGCGTCCGGGGGCGATATAGGGACGGATATCCAGATCAGTCATGGGTTTACACACCCTTTTTCGTAGATTATAATAATGCGTACGGAACAACGCCGAACGCCTTGAAAGCCAGGGCTTTCAAGGCCAAATGGCTTTGTTCAGGCGCAAGGGTTTTGGATCATTTCGCCCAAAACCCTCGCGCCTTCCACTGGCGCGTTTGAACGCGCCGGTGGAAATACGCGCTGCAACAATGGCTGAATTCCATAAAAGCGGCTCCTTTGAGCCGGTTTTGTGGAAGTGCGCAGCTGCCGCCGGAAAAGCTGTTCCTGAATTTATTATTATACAGCCATTATAGACCTGAGGCAAGAAAAAGATACCGGGGAGGGGAGAAAATGGAGTGGAGGGAGGTGCCGGAGCCGGTACGGGCCTGCTGCGCCGCCCTGTGGGCGGCGGGGGAGACAGCCTGCCCCGTGGGGGGCTGCGTCCGGGACAGCCTGCTGGGCCGGAGGCCGGAGGACTGGGACGTGGCCACCTCCGCCCGGCCGGAGACAGTCCGGGCCCTCTTTCCCCGCACCGTCCCCACCGGCCTGCGCCACGGCACCGTGACGGTGCTGCTGGACGGCATGTCCCTGGAGGTCACCGCCTTCCGACGGGAGGAGGGCTACTCCGACGGCCGGCGGCCCGACAGGGTGGTCTTTGGGGTGGGGCTCACCGAGGACCTGGCCCGGCGGGACTTTACCATCAACGCCATGGCCCTCCTGCCCGACGGGCGCGTCGCCGACCCCTTCGGCGGGCAGGCCGACCTGCGGGCCGGGCTGGTCCGCTGCGTGGGGGACCCGGCCGCCCGGTTCCGGGAGGACGCCCTGCGAATGCTCCGGGCGGTGCGCTTTGCCGCCCAGCTGGGCTTTGCCGTCGAGGAGGGGACCGCCGCCGCCCTGGAGCGGGAGGCGGCGGGGCTGGACCGGGTGTCGGCGGAGCGGGTCCGGGTGGAGCTGGAAAAGATCCTCCTCTCTCCCCGGCCGGCGCTCGCCGCCCTGCCGGCGGCGCTGGGGATGCTCTCCCGGTTCGGCGTCCCCGCCCGGCCGGTGGACCTGACCGCCCTGACCGCGCTGCCCCCCACGCCGGAGGAGCGGTGGCGGGGCTTCTGCCGGCTGACCGGCCTGGACATCACTTCCCTGCCGGTGGAGCGGCGGCTCCGCCGGGCGGTGCTGGCGGACCCGGCTCCGGTCCCCGCCCTCACCGGCGGGGCGCTCTACCGCATGGGGCTCCGGGGCGCCGCCATCGGCGCGGCGCTGGACGTCCTCCGGACCCACATTTCTGAACACCCGGAGGATAATACAGAGGAAAGATTACTTTTCATTTTAAAAAAACGAGGTCTCTGACAGCGTCAGAGGCCTCGTTTGGCTTCTCTCAGATGTGGAACAATGGGACGAAGAGGCGGAAGTCCTCCTCCATTTTGGGCAGGAGGGGGTAGGCGTAGCCGTGGAGGACCCAGTCCACCACCACGCCCCGGAAGTGGCGGAAGCAGAAGTCGGCCACCCACTCGGGGGAGTGGCCGGGGGCCAGGATGCCCTCCGCCTCCGCCTGCCGGAAGCAGTCCACCATGGCCCGGAGGGTATAGCGGCTCGAGTCCATGCTCTTGCTGTCGGGGTGGGCGATGCGCTGCTGGTAGTAGCGGCCGATGAGCTCCCCGCTGCCCTCCATGAACCGGCCGTAGGCGGAGAGCAGCCGCCACAGCCGCTGGTCGGGACGTTCCGCCTCCCGGCCCTCCAGCTCGCTGCGCATGTAGTCGTCCAGGGGGGCGAAGCCGTATTCCAGCAGGGCCTCCTTGGAGGGGTAGTGGTGGTAAAATGCGCCGGTGGTGATGCCGGCGGCCTTGCAGATGTCCCGGACGGAGACCTCGTCGAAGCTCCGCTCCCGCATGAGCGCCAGGGCGGTGTGGAGGATCTTCCGCTCGGTCTCCTGGCTTTGAAGCCGCCTGCGCTGGGCGTAATCCATAGCCTCTTTCCCCCTTCTGGCCGTTGACAAGACAGGCAGGATAGCCTATAATACAAATAGCGTAACGTTGTTATGTGACCCTTTTGCACAACTGATTATATCCCGGGGCGACCGCCCTGTCAACAGATGGAGATGATGGCTCAATGGCCCCACGGAAAATCGCCCTGCTCACCGACTCCTGCGCCGACCTCTCCCCCCGGATCGCGGAGGAAAACCGGATCCATGTGGTCCCGCTGCGCATCCGCTGCAATGACGGGGAGTACCGGGACGGGGTGGACATCCGCTCCGCCGATATCTACGCCCGGCTGAAGCGGGGGGAGCTGCCCAAGACCTCCCTGCCCACGGGGGAGGACATCGCCGCCGCCTTCGACCGCATCGCCGGGCTGGGCTACGACGGGGTCATCGCCGTGATGCTCTCCAGCGGGCTCTCGGGCACCTACAACCTGGTGCGGCTCATGGCGGAGGAGCGGAAGGACCTGGAGATCAAGGTCTACGACTCGGTGAGCGGCTCCCTGGGGATGGGGGTGACCATGCTGCAGCTGGCGGAGGACCTGCGGGGGGGCGCCACCTGGAAGGAGCTCACCCGGAAGCGGGTGCCCCAGCTCATCAAGAATACCTTCCCCTTCTTCTCGGTGGACACCCTGGAATACCTCCAGAAGGGGGGGCGCATCGGCAAGGTGACGGCCATGGCTGGGACCATGCTCCAGATCAAGCCCGTCATCACCTTCGCATCCGACGGGCAGCTCCAGTCCATCGCCAAGGTCCGGGGCCGGAAGCAGGTCATGGACAGGCTGGTGGACGTGGCGGTGAAGGCCTGCGGCAGCCACAAGAAGTACAACCTGGCGGTGGCCAACGGCGGCGCCCCAGAAGAGATGGAGGAGCTGCGGGAAAAGCTCAAGGCCGCCCTGCCCAACTACGACCACATCTGGGACGGCGAGATCGACAGCACCCTGAGCGTCTATATCGGAGACGGTATCCTGGGCACCTGCGTCCAGGTGCTGGATTGAGAACCTGTATTCACAGCCGTCAAACGCCGTCTGGGCGGTCTTTTTCCCGCCGTCCCGCATCCCCCGCTCGTGATACAGGTTCTGAGCCCTTTCCTTTTATTTGTTCCGCCGCGGCCCTTCCAGCGGAAGGGCCGCGGCGCAGGCTGTCGAAAAAGTAGCACCACGTAGAACAAGCCACGGGGGAAAAGTGTGAAAGGGGGTCAGGACTGCCGGTGGCAGTCCTGATGCCTTCGGGCGAAGCCACACTGGAACAGGTGAGCCCCCACTTTC
>DXDV01000282.1 GCA_019115345.1 Candidatus Intestinimonas stercorigallinarum
AAAAGGGACTGGAGCTGGGCTACACCCATGTGGGCATCACCACCGCCGACGATTTTCCGGACTATGAGAAAGACCTCCTGGGGCGCGAGGACTATGAGATATGGACGGAAAAGGACCGCGCAAAGTATCCCGGCCGCACCGATCTCCGGGCGGCCTGCCGTCCCCGCAGCTTTTACCCGGAGGGGAAGTCCATTATCTGCGCCACATGGGGATACAGCCAATATGTTTACCCGGAGGAGTTGACGCCCTATGTGGCCCGGGCCACGGCGGCGATGCGCCCGTCCACCGGCCTGAGCCTGTCTCACGCCCGGACGGCGCTCTTGGACGTTCTTTTCTGTCGGGGGCGTCCCCCTTGGGGGACCATAGGGGGTATTTAACTGGTAAGTAACTGTACCTTTAATACATTTCACCGTTTGGGGAAATGGTGTGCACGGTTTGGGGAGATCCATTTCCCCCTTTGGTGAAATGGGAGGCGCACCCTCCCCATACGCCTCCAAAGCCTTGCCGCCCAGGGCATATGCGGCGCCAGGGCCGCGCCGGCGCGCCCGGCGGCGGCACTGAGCACCCTGAGCATGCTCAGCCCGCGGCGGCGGGCGCACCGCCTGGCTGTGACCGGCGTCCATGACGCCCAGGTGGAAAAGCGCGCTGTTCATTCCCCAATTCCCCCTTCTTGCTGTCCGGCCCGTCCCGCTCGTCCCATGTCCCGCCCGGCCGGGCCTATGGAACGTCCCTTCACCCATACCAGCGACAGGGGGTTCCGGTGCACGTTTTCGTGCATCTCACGCAAAATTTTTTTTTGGAAGAAGGGCGCCGGGCCCTTGCTCCGATGTAAAACGGGTCCGCCGCAGAATTTTCAATTCTGCGGCGGACCCGTTTGTATGGCTCAGAGCTCATCCAGGGTGGGCATGGCGGGAATGGCTCCGCTGCGGGAGCAGGTCTTGGCGGCCGCCCGGTTGGCGAAGGCGACGATCTCCTCCAGCTCTCCGGCGGTCAGCCCCTCCAGGGGCCCGGCCGGGCGGCGGCACAACCGGCTGAGCACCGCCCCCAGGAAGGTGTCGCCAGCGCCGTTGGTGTCGGCCACGGTGGTCGTTACCCCCTCCACCCGGCCGAAGGACGCCCCCAGGCGGTAGCAGGCGCCCCGGCCGCCCAGGGTGAGCAGCACCAGGGGAATGCCCCTCTCCCAAAGGAGGGCGGTGCCCTCCCGGGGGTCGTTGGCGCCGGTGAGCAGGGGGAGCTCCTCGTCGGAGAGCTTGAGCACGTCCACCAGGGGCAGGGGCCGCCTCATCCAGGCCACGGCCTCCTCCCGGCTGGGCCAGAGCGCCTGGCGGTAGTTGGGGTCATAGCTGACCAGGACCCCCCGGCGGCGGGCCTCTTCCACGGCGTAGAGGGTGGTCTGGCGGGCCGCTCCGCCGGTGAGGCTCACGGAGCCGAAGTGGAGGAAGCGGGACCGGCCCACCAGGTCCAGGTCCACCTCGCCGCAGGTCAGGTCGGCGTCCGCCCCCCGGACAAAGCGGAAATCCCGCTCCCCGGAGGCGTCCACCGAGACGATGGCCATGGTGGTGGCCGCCTCGCCCGTCCGCAGGCCGGATAGGTCTACCCCGTTCTCCCTCAGCACATGGGTGAGATAGGCGCCCAACCCGTCGGCCCCCACCTTTCCGATGAACGCCGCCCCGGCGCCCAGGCGGGCGGCGGCCACGGCCACATTGGCCGGCGCGCCGCCGGGGTTGGCGGCCAGCACCGGCACCCCGGCCTCATTCACTCCGGTCTGGGTCAGGTCGATCAGGATCTCCCCTATGGCAGTGATATCCGGCATCGTTCCATGCTCCTTTTCATGCGGGGCCTTTATGTTTGGCTCCGGGTCTGGACGGCGCTCTCCCAGGCGGCGGCGTTCTCCGCCGTCTGCTCCCGGGGGACCAGGCCCTCTTCCCCGGTGAGGAAGTCCCCCAGCCAGGCGGAGAAGAGGGCCGCGCCCTCCTCATTGAGGTGGCCGGGGTCGTAGTAGTGGAGGGTGGGAACGATCCCCATGGCCTGGCTGTCCTCGGTCCAGTCCAGGAAGGGGATGCCCAGGGCGACGGCGTCGGCGGCGATCTGGCTCCGGGCGTCGGCGGGGAGCTGGCTGTAAGTGGGGTGGAGGACCAGGAGGAAGGGGATCTCCCTCTCCTCGCACAGGGCGGCGATCCGCCCCAGCCAGGACAGGTTCTCCTGGTAGACCTCCTCCGGCTGGGCCTCCCGGGTGAAGGGGCCGTCGGCGATCTGCGCAAAGACGCCGCTCACCGGGGTGAAGCCCTTGAGGGTGTCGGCGCCGCTGGGGAGGAGGGCGTCGGCGGCGGAGGAGAGGGTGAGCTCCTTCCACCGGCCGTGGTAGAAGTAGAGGGGGAAGAGGAGGCCGGTGCGCAGCTCCGGCTCGGACGCGGTGAAAACCGCCCCCAGCTGGTTGAAGCCGAAGGGCATGTACCCCACGTTGACCTGGGTGTAGCTCTGGTAGCGCTGGAAGGCCAGGGCGGAGCCCTCCAGCACCACCAGGGAGGGAGACTGGGTCTCCAGCGCCTCCCGCAGGTACCAGTAGGTCTGGGACAGGGTCTGCTCCGGCCCGGCCAGGACGTACCCGGTGAGACCGGCGCGGGCGTAGACCTCCACCGGGTCCACGTCGCAGTAGGCGTAGGAGCTGCCCAGGTAGAGGTAGTCCAGGCTGTCCTCGGGCTCGGCCAGGTAGGGGCCCCACACGGCGCCGTAGTCCACCCGGACGGGGCGGAAGAGGAGGGAGAGCACGCCGACCATCAGGCCGGCCAGCAGGAGGAAGAGCAGGGCAAAGGCCGGCTCCCGCCATTTGGAAGTACGCAAAAGGGACCACTCCGTTCAGAATTTGAAGTAGATAAAGTCCTGGGGGTCGTAGCCGGTGCCGTAGACGCCAAAGACCAGCACCGCCGCCAGCAGGGCCAGGGCCAGGACCCAGCGCGCCGGCCGGGGCAGGGCGAAGAACCTCTGCCGGGGGCTCCCCCGGAGGACGGAGAAGAGGTCCACCGCCAGCAGCAGCAGGACGGCCAGGAAGGCCGCGGCCAGCTCGGGGAGGTCCAGCCCCCAGGCGGAGAGGGGGCGGGTGAGCCAGGGTCCGGTGAGCATGGAGCGGAAGATGGCGAGGGAATGGGTGAAGGAGCCGCCCTTGAAAAAGACCCAGGCCACGGTGCTCAGCAGGAAGGTGATGAGGACCTGGGGGACGGCGGTGAGGGGGGCGTGGTCGGCCAGGCCCAGACGGCGGCGGAGCCTGGTCCGGGCCTTCAGGGTGAGGCCGCCCACCACCTGGTAGAGGCCGTTGAGGAGCCCCCACACCAGGAAGGTGAGGGCGGCGCCGTGCCACAGTCCGCTGACGGCAAAGACGATGAGGATGTTGAGGTACTTCCGCCGCCGCCCTCTGCGGCTGCCTCCCAGGGGGATATAGAGGTAGTCCCGGAACCAGGAGGACAGGGAGATGTGCCAGCGCCGCCAGAACTCGCCGATGGAGCGGGCGAAGTAGGGGGTGCGGAAGTTTTCCATCAGGTGGAAGCCCATGGCCTGGGCGCAGCCCAGGGCCATATCGGAGTAGGCGGAGAAGTCGCAGTAGATCTGGATGGAAAAGGCCAGGGCGGCGGCCATGACCTGGAGGCGGCCGAAGCTGTCCGGGGCGGCGTAGACGGTGGAGACCAGGATGCCCAGCCGGTCGGCGATGACCAGTTTCTTGAAGGCCCCCCACAAAAAGCGCAGGGCGCCCTGGCGCAGGCCGTCCCAGGAGAAGGGGGCGGGCCGGCGGAACTGGGGGAGGAGCCCTCCCGCCCGGCCGATGGGGCCGGAGAGGAGGTAGGGGAAGAAGGAGAGGAAGAGGGCCAGGTCCAGGAAGGAGCCCTCCGCCGGACGGTCCCGGCGGTAGACGTCGATGAGGTAACCGGCGGCCATGAAGAGGTAGAAGGAGAGCCCCGCGGGGAGGAGCAGCTCCAGGGCGGGGGAGGTGAAGGCCAGACCGGCGGCCTGGAGGAGGCGCTCCAGCAGGCTCAGGGAGAAGGCCAGGTATTTGAAGAGGAAGAGGGTCCCGAAGAGGAGGAGGAGCAGCAGGACCAGCGCCGCCTTCCGGCGTCCGCCCTGGGCCCGGTCCAGCAGCCGTGCGCCTGCGTAGGTGAGGACGGTGGCGGCCAGGAGAAAGGCCAGATGCTCCGGCCCGGCGCACAGGAGGAACCACCAGCTGGCCAGCAGCAGCCAGGGCCGCCGCCCGGGGGCGGGCAGCAGGAACCAGACCAGGGCCACTAGGGGGAAGAAGAGGAAGAAGCCGGGGGAGAGGAAGCTCATGGGGGAGGGCACCTTCTTTCGGCGGTGGGATAGGGCCGGACCGGGGGGGCCGGAGCGGCGAAAAAGGTTTCCTCTATTTTACCCGACAAACCGGCAAATAGCAAGGGCGGGCCGCACCGGCGGCGGCAAAGCGGCATACCCTGAGGTAGAAACGGAATTTGGGAGGTAAGACCATGTCAACGGAACCGAAGGTCCGATACTACCTGGGGGCCAACGCCCCCGGGGGCTTTTATTCCCTCTATGACCAGCTTCTCGCCCCCGGGGAGGCGGAGGAGGTGCTCATCCTGAAGGGGGGAGCCGGCTGCGGCAAATCCACCCTCATGCGCCATGTGGCGGCCCAGGCGGAGGCCCGGGGCATCCCGGTGGAGTACATACCCTGTTCCGGGGACCCGGACTCCCTGGACGCCATCCTCCTGCCCGACCGCCGCGCCGCCATCGTGGACGGCACCGCACCCCATGGCACAGCACCATAAGGACACCCGGCGAAAAAAGTCAGTATTTGCAACGGTTTGCGGGGACGGCTTTTGGGCGGCACCAGCACCCGGCGCGGTCACTTGGGACACTTTTGTAGGACAAGCATTCAAAAACAGGCGTAGCTGCTCAAAAAAGCGAGTTGCTGACAAAATGTAAGCAACTCAAAACTACTTATTCCTTGGTTCCGTATACAAGCCCAAACCAAAAAACGTAAACGCGCTGGAACCTTGATCCAGCGCGCAGCTTGTAGAAAAAGCCCACTTTGGCTTTTTCTACAAGCTGCTGACTTTTTCGATTTCATCGAAAAAGTTCCTGACTACACGCGAAAGTGGGGGCTCACCGCCCCCCTTTCACACTTTTCCCCCGTGGCT
>DXDV01000033.1 GCA_019115345.1 Candidatus Intestinimonas stercorigallinarum
CCGCCATAGCGTTGTCATACGGGTTCCCACGTCTTGACATCGAAGGCGTAATGCCGTATTGTTTAGTCAGCTTGAAATATGCTTGCGAGGTGTATTGAAAGCCTTGGTCGCTGTGGAGATGCAACTCTGCGGCGACCTTCTTCTTTTCTCTGCGTACTGCCTGTCGGATGGTGTCCAACACCAGGTTCACCGTTTGTTGTGTTGCAGTTTTGTAGGTCACAATACTGTTGATGATCTCCAGGGTGTTGTTCAGGAAATGGGGGTTGATGTGGGCCTGCAGTGCCTTGATCTGGGCGTCCCGCAGGGCGATCTCCTCCCGGTAGAGGCGGTCGAACTGGGCCCGCAGCTGCCCGGACATGTGGTTGAAGGAGTCGGTCAGGTAGCGGAATTCCAGGGTGTCCGCCAGGTAGTTCACCTGATAGCCCAGGTGCCCGCTCTCAATCTCCCGGGCGCCACTCATGAGATGCTCCATGGGGGTGGACACCTTCCGGCGGAAGAAGGTCACTGTCAGCAGCAGCAGGGGCACCAGAAGGGCCAGCATGACGCCCAGAGCCACCTGATAGGAGCGGATGGGAGCCAGGAGCACCTCGTACACGAGGGCCGCCCGGGCGTTGAGCTGGTAGCCGCTCCCCTCCACTGCCCCGGTCAGCACGCCTCTGTCGCGGGCGATGGGGCCTCCGCCGCCCAGGGCCAGGGTGGTCCCCTCTCCCAGTGTGAGTTCTACTGGCGAGGCCCACCCCAGAGCCGAGAGGTCCTCGAAATAGTAGGGCTGGTACAGCGCCAGGGCCAGTACCCCGATGACGTTGTACTGGCTGTCCATGAGATTTCGTATTAGATACAGCCGCCCGTCCCGTTCTAGGAAGCCCACGGCGGTGTCCAGATCGGCGGCTAAGGTTCGAGCGCCCTCAAAATCCTGGGCCCACCAGGCGCTGATCTGGTTGTATACGCCTCCAAGGCCGCTGTTGAAGGTGGTCAGCTGCATCTCCTCCGGGTCGGAGCTGAACCAGAACACGGCGTAGAGGAAGCGGCTGTCCGACTGGTACTGCCGGTTGAGAAACCCCCGGGTCTCCCGGTAGAGGGCGGCGTAATTGCCATCCCGCTGGTATTCATTCCACGCTTCCCGGATGGTGGTGTCATAGGAGGCCAGCCTGGAGGCCTCCACCGCGCTGTTGAGCCGGTCGGCGCACATGCGGAGGTGGACCACCAGCTGGTTGGAGTAGTTCTCCTCCGCCCGGCTGCCCACGGCGCCGCCAAGGTACCAGATCATCATGGTGAGCAGCATCACCACGGGGATCAGCCAGCACAGCAGCACAATGAATAGGATCTGCCGCCGGAGAGAAACTTCCCGCTTATTTTCCTTCACAGCCGCCACCTCCCGGTTTTTTCTCCAGCATATCACAGATCCGGGTTGGGAGAAAGCCCCAGAAATACCTCGGCCTCGGCGATGAGGGAGAGAGAGCGGGCCTCGCTCTCCGTCTCACAGAAGACGCGCAGCAGCGGCTCTGTGCCGGAAAAGCGGCAGATCAGCCAGCCGCCCCCCGCGAAACGGAGCTTGCAGCCGTCGGTGTAGTCCGCCCTCTCGATCTCCGCGCTGAACTCGGGCAGGGCCCGCTCCGTAAAGAGCAGATCCTAAATCCGCGCCTTCTCCTCGTCGGAGAAGCGATAGTCACGCTCGGCCATCTCGTAGCGGCCATAACGGTCCTGAATCTCTCGCCAGAGTTCGGAGAGCTTCTTGCCTGTGACGGCGATCATCTCCACCAGCAGGCTGCCGGCGTAGATGCCGTCCTTGCCGTTGATGTGCCCCCGAACGGTAAGCCCGCCGGAACTCTCCCCGCCGATGACCGCTCCTGTCTGCGCCATCTTGGCGGAGATGTGCTTGAAGCCCACGGGGACCTCATGGCACCGCTCTCCAAAGTCGGCGGCGATGGCGTCCAGCAGGTGGGTGGTGGCGATATTCCGCACCGCGTCCCCCCGCCAGCCCTTATATTTGAGCAAGTAGTAATACAGCAGCGCCAGGATCTTGTTGGGATGGAGGAATTCCCCCCGGTCGTCGATGACCCCAAGCCGGTCCGCGTCCCCGTCGGTGGCGATGCCGATGTCGCAGTGGTGCTCCTCCACATAGGCTTTCAGGCTGTTGAGGGTGTGCACGTTGGGGGAGGGCAGCCGCCCGCCGAAGAGGGCGTCCCGCCGCTCATGGATCACGTCCACATCGCACCGGGCGGTGACCAGAATGGTCTGCATTGCCGTCTTGGACACCCCGTACATGGGGTCCAGAGCGACATGCAGTCCTCGGGAGCGGATGGCGTCCATGTTCACCGAACGGATGATGGCGTCGATGTAGGCGTTCATGGGGGCGATAACGCGGATGAGGCCGCCGCGCACCCCCTCTTCAAAGGGGACTGTGGGGACATCCCGCCCCTCAAGGGCGCCGATACGCTCTTCCAGGTCCGCCGTGACCTCCGCCGAGGCGTCCCGGCCGCCCCGGGTGAACACCTTGATGCCGTTGTAGATGGCGGGGTTGTGGCTGGCGGTGACCGCCATGCCGTAGGCCAGGTCGTAGTAGCCCACCGAAAACATTATCAGCGGCGTGGGGGCGGGCTGATCAATGAACAGGCAGGGCACACCAGCCCCGGCCAGTACCTGGGCCGCCCACTGGGCCGCCTCCCGGGAGAGGAAGCGCCGGTCATAGCCCACGACCACTCCCCGCTGGCCGGTTTTTTCCTTCTGGGCGGCCTGGGCCAGGGCCGCCGTCAGCAGCTCCACATTTTTCCGGGTGAAGCCATCCCCGATGATCTCCCGCCAGCCGCCGGTACCGAATCGAATACTCATGCTTCCTCGCTCCTTCCCATACGCACATAGATCTCATTGACGCTGCCTGCCGGACGAACGGGCGCCAGGCCGCGGCACAGCTGGCCGTTGCACCGCAGCTCCGCCACCCCCTTTTCCACTCCGTCGGGGTTTTCCACCTGGATGCGGTACTCCGCCCCCCGCCAGCGGCGCACGGCGGTGAAGCCCGGCCAGTCCGCCGGGACGCAGGGGTCGATGCGCAGACCGTCAAAGTCCGGGCGGATGCCCAAAATATACCGGGTGGCGGCGTAGTAGCTCCAGCCCCCGGAGCCGGTCATGAAGGGGTGCCGGGCCCGGCCGAAGGCGGTGTGGTCGGGGCCCATGATGAACTGGCAGTAGGAGTAGGGCTCGCTCTGCCGGATCTCGATCTTGTCGTTCTGGGCGGCGGGGCACAGGGCGTTATAGAACTTCATGGCCCGGCTCCCCCGGCCCAGCGCCGCCTCGGCGCACCATGCCCAGGGGTTGGGGTGGGAGAAGATGGAGCCGTTCTCCTTCACCCCGGGGTACACCCGGGTGATAAAGCCGATGGCGTCGTCCGGTCTGGTGTAGCTGGGGGCGTTGAGCCGCAGGCCCCAGGGGGTGTATAGCTCCCGGTCCACTGCGTCCATGGCCATGCGGCCCCGGTCCCTCTCCGCCGTCCCGGACAGCACCGCCCACACGTTGCTCTCCAGATGGACCCGGCCCTCCCTGTCGGTGTGGGTGCCGATCTTCCGGCCATCCGCGGTAATGCCCCGCAGGTACCACCCGCCGTCCCACAGCTCTCGGCGGCAGGTCTCGATAACTCGCTGCCGCATGGCCTCATAGTGGGCCGCGTCATCCTCCCGGCCCAGCGCCTGGGCCAGGGCGACAAAATGCCCCAGCGCCCACACATGGAGGAAGGACACCATGGCGCTCTCCCCGCCTCCCAGGTTCAGGCAGTCGTTCCAGTCCGCCCGCAGGCCCTTGCAGATGCCGTGGGGCCCCACCTGCCGGGCGGAAAAGTCCAGGATCTTTTTCAGGTGCTCGTAGATGGTGCCCTCGCCGCCGTCGGCATAGCCCGCCGTCTGGCCGCAGAAATCCAGCTCACCGGTCTCCCGGACGAACTCGGCCACCGCCGCCACCAGCCACAGTGCGTCGTCGGCGCAGGCGTCCTCCAGGCCGTGGACGATGCTGTCCCGGGGCGGGGTGGGGATGACGGTGGGGGACTTGTAGACGGGCTTCGCCTGCTGGGGGCCAAACCAGGCCGGGTCGAACAGGTGCAGGCCGTAGCCCTGGCTGGTGAGCCCCTGCATCAGCTGGAGGATGCGCCTGCGGCAGCCCTCCGGGTTGGAGTGGGGGATGGTCATGGCGTCCTGGGCGGTGTCCCGGTAGCCCAGGCCCGTGCGCCCCCCTACCTCGATAAAGGAGGCGAAGCGGGAGAACATGACGTTCACCTCGCTCTGGTACAGGTTCCAGGTGTTGAGCATGGTGTCCATGTCCCGGTTGGGGGTGGATACCTGGAGACGCTCCAGCTTGTCCCGCCAGAAGGCCCTCAGGTCGGCAAAGGCCCGGTCCACATTCTGAAGATCCCGATATTTCTCCCGGACCCGCTTGCCCTCCGCCCGGCCGCCTACCCCCAGCATCCAAACCAGGCGGGCCTTCTCCCCGGGGCCCAGGGCCAGGCGCTTTTGCAGTACGCCGCAGTGGTTGCCCCCCTTCTCAAAGGAGGAGAAGCAGCGGCCCTGCTCCACCGCCAGGGGATCTGTCTCTGTGCGGTAGGGGCCGAGGAAGCTGTCCCGCAGGCAGTCGAAGCCGTCGGGGTCAAAGCTGGCGGCCAGGAAGTGGTGGGCGTGCTCGTAGAACAGTTCGCAGTCGATGACGCCGTCGGCGTAGTCGCTGCCGGCGCAGTACAGGGACATCTGGAAATTCTGGTTGTCGATGGGGATCTGGTGGAAGGAGAACTCCACATAGGACCACAGGCTCAGCAGCCGGGGCCGGTCCGAGTGATTTTCCACCGTCACATCCCATAGCTCCGCCGCCTCTCCCCGGGGGATGAACATGGTCTGGGCGGCGTGGATGCCGCTCCGGCGGCACTCATACACAGAGTAGCTCAGGCCATGGCGGCAGCGGTAGTCCGCCAGGTTTCCTCCACAGGGCTGCCAGGAGATGGTCCAGTACTCCCCTGTGTCATCGTCCCGGAGGTAGACGTACTGGCCCGGCCGGTCCATGGGCACGCCGTTGGGCCGGAACCGGGTCACCCGTCCGTGCTCCGGGCTTTTGTAAAACACGTAGCCGCCCGCCGTGTGGTTGACCACGGCGCACAGGTCCTCCACTCCCAGGTAGTTGGTCCAGGACACCGGCACGTCCACCCGGTCGATCACATACTCCCACCGCTCTTCGTCGAAATATCCATATTTCATTGCCGCCTCACCTCCGCATTCGTTCAATTCTATTATACCGGAGGGGGCGGCCGATGCCAGTGCGGGGGATGGTTTCTTTTGCTGCTGGTTGGCGGAACGACTCTGCCGAAGCTGGGCAAAAATCTGCAATGAGTGGGAGAGCAGGGACTATTGCGGAGCGCACAAGAAACGGTTTGCCCCTATACGCCGGAGCACCAAGAGCTGTACAAGCGGCGCAAGCAAACCATTGAACGGGTCTTTGCCGACGCCAAGGAAAAGCACGCCATGCGTTATACACAGTACAGAGGCTTGGCTCATGTGACAAACTGGGTGAAGCTTAAATTTGCTGCCATGAATCTCAAAAAACTGGCCAATTGGCTGTGGAGGGAGAAGCTTTTTCCCTTCATTTCTATCCTGCTCTGCACGCTTTGTACCAGGAACCCGGCCTACACATAAACCGTAGGCCGGGTTCCTCGACAGGCTCTGGCTAAGCAGCAATGCTGC
>DXDV01000283.1 GCA_019115345.1 Candidatus Intestinimonas stercorigallinarum
TATGAGGAGGCCGCCGCCCAGGGTCTGGTGGCGGGCATCAACGCCGCCTTGAAGCTGCTGGGCCGTCCGCCCATGGTGCTCAGCCGGGACCAGGGGTACATCGGCGTGCTCATCGACGACCTGGTGACCAAGGGCACCAACGAGCCCTACCGGATGATGACCTCCCGGACGGAGTACCGGCTTTTGTGCCGCCAGGACAACGCCGACCGGCGGCTGTGCCCCGTGGGCCATGAGATCGGCCTTGTCTCCGACGAGCGCTACCGACGGGTGCTCAGCAAGTACGCCGCCGTGGACAAGGAGGTCAAGCGGCTCATGAGCACGGGGGCAGCCCCCTCGCCCATGCTCAACGCCATGCTCACGGAGCGGGGGGAGTCCCCCGCCCGGGACGGAGCACGGCTTGCCGACCTCCTCCGGCGGCCCCGGGTGGGCTACGCCGACCTGGCCCCCTTCGACCCCGGCCGGCCGAAGCTGCCGCAGGAGGTCACCGAGCAGGTGGAGATCGCCCTCAAATACGAGGGGTACATCGCCCGGCAGCAGCGGCAGGTGGAGGAGATGCGCAAGCTGGAGACCCGTCCCCTGCCCCCGGACCTGGACTACATGGACATCTCCGTCCTCCGTCTGGAGGCCCGCCAGAAGCTCCAGCAGATCCGCCCCCTTAGCCTGGGCCAGGCGTCCCGCATCTCCGGCGTCAGTCCGGCTGATGTGGCGGCGTTGATGATCTGGCTGGAACACCGGAACGGATAGTCAAAGCGAGAGGAGCGGAGGGCCGTGGGGCGCGACGACCCCGGCGCGCCCCACAAAACCGCCTTTCCGTCTTGTCATTCTGAGGCCGTAGGCCGAAGAATCCGTCTCTCCCGTCTTTTCCTACGCCTCGGAGGGGACGCCAAGGATGGAGGTTACGGATTCTTCGCTTCGCTCAGAATGACAAAACGGCGCGCGGCTTGTCCAGCGGGCGGCCAAAGGCCGCCCCTACCCAGCTCTGCGGCGCGGTGCTGGGGCGCGGCTGGGAAGCCGCGCCCACAAAACCGCCCTTCCGTCCTGTCATTCTGAGGCCGTAGGCCGAAGAATCCGCCTCTCCCGTCTTTTCCTACGCCTCGGAGGGGACGCCAAGGACGGAGGTTACGGATTCTTCGCTTCGCTCAGAATGACAAAACGGCGCGCGGCTTGTCCAGCGGGCGGCCAAAGGCCGCCCCTCCCCCCGGCACGGCGCGTCCATCCCCCTGATCCCATTCTCACCCTCTTTGCATGGAGGTATCTATGAAGCCAAAACTGATCCTGGGCCTGTCCGGCGGGGTGGACTCCGCCGTGTCCGCCGCCCTGCTCCGGGAGAACTATGACGTCATCTGCGTCTTTCTGGACATCGGTCTGGGGGGCTCTGAGGCCGCCGCCGCCCTGGCGGAGGACCTGTCCCTCCCCTTCCGGACGGTGGATATCCGGGACCGGCTGGAGCACTTCGTCTGCGCCGACTTCCAGCGGGAGTACCTGGCGGGACGGACCCCGCTGCCCTGCGCCCGGTGCAACCCCCTGGTGAAGTTCCCCGCCCTGCTGGAGACGGCTGAGGAGGAGGACGCCCGGTACGTGGCCACCGGCCACTACGCCCGGGTCACCTCCGGCCCCGACGGCCGGACCCTCCTGCGCAAGGGCATGCCCGCCAACGACCAGTCCTACATGCTCGCCCGGCTCACCCAGAGCATCCTCCACCGGGCGGTCTTTCCCCTGGGGGGCTATGAGAAGGCCCAGGTCCGGACTCTGGCGGCGGAGCTGGGGCTTTCGGTGGCGGCAAAGCCCGACTCCATGGAGATCTGCTTCATCCCCGACGGGGACTACGCCGCCTGGCTGGACCGCCGGGGGGACACCCCGCCGCCGGGAGATTTCATCGACAGGGACGGCAACGTGCTGGGCCGGCACAAGGGCTGCCACCACTACACCATCGGCCAGGGCCGGGGCCTGGGGGTGTCGGGTCCCCACCGGTACTTTGTCAGCGCCATCGACCCCGTCCACAACACCGTCACCCTCTCCGACGGCAGCGACCTCATGGCCCGGCGGGTGCTCTGCGCCCGGCCCAACTGGATCGCCGTGGACGGGCTGGGGGAGCCTTTGGCGGTGACCGTCCGGCTGCGCCACTCCCGGACGGAGACCCCCGCCGTCATCCGCTCCCTGGAGGGGGAGCGGGTGGAGATCGCGCTGGAGGAGCCTGCCCGGGCGCCCACCCCGGGACAGCTGGCCGTCTTTTACGACGGCGACGTGGTGGTGGGCAGCTCCTGGATCGAGAGGAGCGGGGAAGGATGGAGTTAAAACAGATCAAGGGTGACACCTGGTGCCTGATGGGGGCCGAGCTCATCCCTCTGGTGCGCCTGCCGGGGGACAAGTGCGTGCTGCTGGACAGCGGCCACGCCTACGAGGGCCCCGCCCTCACCGCCGCCCTGGAGAAGGCGGGCCTCAAGCCGGCGGGGGTGTTCTGCTCCCACGTCCACGTGGACCACGCCGGCAACAACCACTTTCTGCGCCGCTGGTACGGCGCCAAGCTGTGCCTCCCCGCCGGGGAGGCCGCCCTCAGCCTGGACCTCACCATGTATAAGGCGGTGTACAACGCCTTCACGCCCCGGAGCCTGGAGGAGCGCAACGGCCACATGCTGGGCCCGGTGGACGAGACGGTGGACACCCGGGACGGGGTGGTGGAGTTCTGCTCGGTGCCCTTCCAGGTGGTCCACACCCCCGGCCACACCCCGGACCACATCTGCACCATCACCCCCGACGGGGTGCTCTACACCGGCGACGCCCTCATGGCGGGGGCGGTGCTGGAGGGAGCCAAGCTCCCCTACCACACCCTCCACGAGGAGGCCCGGCAGAGCATAGAAAAGCTGCGGCACACCCCCTGCGCCCTGTGCGCGGTGGCCCACCAGGGTGTGACGGAGGACCTGCCCGGCCTGGTGGACGCCAACCTGGCCGCCCTGGACCGGCTCAACGAGGACCTGCTGGCGCTGGCGGCGGAGCCGGTGAGCATGGACCAGCTCTGCCTGGCCTACTACCGCAAAAAGCAGCTTCTCACCACCCACGTGGAAAAGGCCGCCCTCTACGCCCGGAACATCCACGCCATGGCGGAGTACCTGGTGGACATGGGCCGCATGGACATCCAGGTCCGGGAGGGCCTGCGGTATTTCGTCCGGGTGTGAGCCCGGCGGCAGAGCCATATTATAAAGTAAAAGGCCGTCAGGACATTTGTCCTGACGGCCTCAGCTTGTCGAAAGACCTCTGTGAGACGGCAGCGGCACTCCGCCTGGAATGGGATGACATCCCCGGCAGCCCACGCGGGGGGCGGAAGACGCGGGGAGCTCGCCGAAGCCCCGCGCCTGAACAAAGGCGATCAGCCTTGCTCCGCACCCATTGCCGTACCTTTCTCAGCGGTCTGGTCACGCATCGCGCCGCTCCCTCTGCGGTAAAGAAGGAAGCAGCAGCACATGGCGGCAATTTCGGTGACAGGAAACGTCAGCCACACATAGCGCAGTCCCGCGAAGTGAAACAGCCATGCCAGCGGCACCAGCAGAACGACCTGCCGCAGCACCGTAATGAAAAGGCTGCTTTTCCCGTTGCCGGTCCCCTGGAAGTAGACCGTAAACATCATGGCAAAGCCGGCGGGGAGGAAGCTCACGGATATGATGCGCAGAGCCGGCGCCCCGATGCGCAAAATCGAGGGGCTGGCGCCAAAAATGGAGAGCAATTCTTCCGGGAAAACCAGAAAGACGGCCGTTCCAAGCGCCATAACGGCGCTGGAGATCCCGATGGAATACCAGAGCGTATCCTTGACCCGCCTGTGGTTTTGCGCGCCGTCGTTGAAGCTGATGACGGGGACCATGACCTGCTGCAGCCCCATGAGGGGGATGAAGAAGAAGGTCTGCAGCTTATAATAGATCCCCAAGACGGTCACAGCGTCCTCTGTAAACTGTTTGAGGATCAAGTTCAGGCCCACGATGTAGAGCGTATAGAGGGCCTGCATCATCATGGAGGGAAACCCGCTTTGATAGATCCGGGCGCAATCCCGGACGCGAAATCTCCCCCGCATATCATAGGTCCGGCACACCGCCCGGAGGACGATGGCCATGGCGGCCCACTGTCCCGCGACGGTGGCGATGGCGGCGCCGGCCACGCCCAGCGCCGGAGCCCCCGGCAGGCCGAAAATCAGGATCGGGTCCAACAGGATGTTGATGACGGCTCCCGCGACCTGGGCCAGCATCGGAGTCGCCATATTCCCCTTGGCCTGCAGCAGCTTGGTGCAGTTTGACTCCACAAACAGGCCCAATGAGCCCAGAAAGATGATCCGCGTATACCGGCGGCCCTCCGCCCGGACGGCCGTCTGACCGGAAGACAGGTCGTAGTAGCCTTCGATCAAAAGCATGCCGATAAATGTGAAGAGCAGGAAATTCCATACGCCCAGGCACAGGCCGCTCTTTACGACGTCCTTTTGACGGCCGTTTTTTCCGTTCCCATCCATGCGGGAGATCAAAAGATTCAGTCCCGTCCCCGTCCCCGTTCCCAATGCCGTCATAAGCAGCTGGATGGGAAAGGCGATGGAAAGCGCCGTCAAGCCGCTCAGGGAATACTGAGATACAAAATAGCTGTCCACGATGTTATAAATGGACTGGATCAGCAGCGCCAGCATGACGGGAGGCGACAACTTGCGCAGCAGCGTTCCGATCGGCAGATCTCCCATGACGTCCACCCCTTTCTCTCCAAGGATAAGGGGTGGAGCAGCTACATGGTCAAGAGGTTTTTTATGTTTTTATCCGGGCCTTGACCTCACAGTAGTAGTTATCCATATAGGGGAAAAGCTGGAGGCCCAGTTCTTCCGCGAACACCGCCTCTATTTCTTGATCGTGTTCCGCCAGCCAGTCCAGAAGAGGGGAAAAGTCGGCCTCCTCATTCCTGATCTGCAGGGTGAACACGACGTATTTTCCGGCCGGTATCCGATAAAGAGCCCCCGGGGCGACAGAGGCCTGCTCCAGATGCTCCAGCTTCAGATATTCTCTGCGCTTGATGAACTTTCCCCGGGCCAGGCCGTCCAGATCCAAAATGTAGCCGTACTTTCTCCTGATGGAGGGCGCATGACGCAGCGCCTCCTTGGCCGCCTCCTGCAGGCTGGCATGGTAGGACTGGGCGTCCCTGCTGAAACGCCCCGCGATCACAATTTCCTCATCCAGCCGCTTTTCCTGGATCGCGGTCCTGTCCTTCTGACGGGCGATCCGCTCCTTTTCCTCGCCATACCACAAAATATCTTCCGCCACCTGCTGATAATACCGGCTCAGGCGGACGGCCTCCTGCCGGTATTCCATCAAGAGCCTGGCGATCTCTTCATTGTCTCTCAGAGCAAGGATCTGCCGCACCGTCTCCAGGGGGATGTTCAGCTTTCTGCATGTGGTAATGATATCCAGCTGCCACAGGTTTCTGAGGGAGTAGTAGCGGTACTGGTTGTCGGGGTCGATATGGTCGGGCACGAGCAGGCCAATCTTGTTATAGAAATGCAGGGTATCCTTTGAGATCCCGGTGACCTGGCTGACTTCGCCTATTTTGTAATATGTGTGTTCCATTTGATACCCTCCGGTCCATTTGAGCGCATGAGAAAGCATGTTCCTTTTATTATGATTATACGGGGGGACCCTCCATAAGGGAAGTCTCTTTTTGCGGCCCACCCGGCAGATAAAGAGACGCCGTCAGGGGACAACAGAAAAGGCAGACCGTGCAACTGCACCGTCTGCCTTAGTTGGTCAAAAACCCTCCGCGAGAGGGCCCGGCGCACCGTGACCGGGCGGCGGGGCGCGGAGCTGCGCTGAAACGCAAAAAGGACATCCATAAGGATGTCCTTTTTGCGTGGTGGAGACAACAGAACTCGAATCTGTGACCTCTCGCGTGTGAGGCGAGCGCTCTACCAGCTGAGCTATGCCTCCATATGGGGAGACGTTGGTGACGCGTACGGGAATCGAACCCGTGTTACCGCCGTGAAAGGGCGGTGTCTTAGCCGCTTGACCAACGCGCCATGCGGTGCAGCATGCGCTGCATGGTAGCGGCACCTGGATTTGAACCGGGGACAACTCGGGTATGAACCGAGTG
>DXDV01000005.1 GCA_019115345.1 Candidatus Intestinimonas stercorigallinarum
CCCAGCCCCCGGAGGACACCGGCATGCTCTGTCAGCCACTCCGCTTCGGCCTTGTACAAGGGGTTCTCCCTGGCGGTAAAGAGGTAGGGGCTCCACTCCGTTTCCTCCATTCCCAGCACCGCCCGCCATGCCTGGGCCAAGAGCGCTCCGCCGCTCTCCCCCTGGTCCACCGCCCGGCCCAGCCGGGCAAAGGCGGCTTTGAAGTCGGTGTCCGCCCGGATGACCTGGAGCACCTCCCAGCGGATCTCCTCCATGCCGTCGGGCAGCACGCCCCGCCCCAAAAAGACGGCCAGGAAAATCCCCACGCAGGCGCACAGCTGTAAAAGCCGCCGGCGCTCCCTGGGGGCCAGCGACACCCGCCGCCGGTCCCGCGATGTTCCGCGCCGGCTCCGCCGCCGGTCCGCGGTGCGCCGCGCTGCCCGCTCCCAATGCCGTGCGTCTTCCATGGCCATCCCCTCCCATCCTCACGGCTTCATCCCATCCTATTCGGACGGGCCGTAACGTATGACAGGGGAATGGCGTTACCGTTTCTTTTTCTCCATGGCCTTGTCCATGGCGTGCCGCACCGGCGCCGAGCGCTCCCGGCGGTTGTTCCTGGCCAGAATGGCGGCGATCTGTCCCGCCGTCTGCTCCACCTCCTGCCGGAAGATGGAGGCAGACAGCCGCAGCGCCCCATGGCCCAGGATGATGAGCTGCTCCGCCCCGTCGGAGGTGGCCACCCGCACCCGGCGGCGCTGCTTGGAGAGCTCAAAGGTGGCCTTTTCAATGTAGGCGTCCGCCGTTTCCGCCTCTTTGGTGTAGACCACGTGGATGTTGTGGTAGTGGGAGACCTCCCGGGTGCTGCCCGGCACCTTGTAGGCGTCAAAGACCAGGATGACCTCGCACTTGCGGAAGCCCTGGTAGTTGCTCAGCAGGTCCATGAGCATCTGCCGGGCGGCGTCCAGGTTGTCCTGGGCCACCGCCTTGAGCTCCTCCCAGGCGAAAATGATGTTGTAGCCGTCCACCAGCAGGTATTCCGGTCCCCGTTCCTGCTCCAGGATGCGGTACTTCTCCCCGTCCAGGCTGGTACGGGCCGGCTTCGGGGCGGGCCGGAAGGCCTCCCGCTCCACCTTGCCATAGGTCCGCTCAAAGATGGCCTGGAGCTCCTTGTCCTCCTCCAGGGACCCCGCCCAGCTCCGCCGGGCGCTGCCACCGGCAGGTACAGGGGCCTCCGGCTCCTCCTCCGTCGTAAGGTCGATGCCGCTGCTCACATGGGCCATCCCGGGGACCTGGTCCCACTTTACCACATAGCCCGCCCCGTGGGCGCAGAACACCGAGTCTGCGGGGTTTTCCAGGTCCCGCTCCGGGTCGTAGCCCAGAGCCTCCACCACGGCGGCCTGGTCTCCACAGGACTCGTACCCCTTGAACGCACAGCTCAGCCGTCCGCGGCCGCGGGTGTAGGCGGTCACCTCTCGGGCGTAATCCCCCAGACCGGCCACCGGCGCCGAGCCGGTGAGCACTACCTCCGTCCCCAGCGTCTCCGGCGGATCCGTCCGCCCTCCCATGCGCTGGAGGTCGGACATGGCCCGGCCCACGTGCTCGCTGGGAAGCTCCAATCGGAAGTCGTACCAGGGCTCCAGAAGGATGCTCTCGGCCTCCATGAGGCCCTGGCGCACCGCCCGGTAAGTGGCCTGTCTGAAGTCGCCTCCCTCGGTGTGCTTCTCGTGAGCACGGCCCGCCGTCAGGGTGATGCTCAGGTCGGTGACGGGCGAGCCGGTGAGCACGCCCAGGTGGACCTTCTCCTCCAGGTGGGTGAGGATGAGCCGCTGCCAGCGGCCCTCCAGCACGTCCTCCGGGCAGGCCGTTCCCAGCCGCAGGCCGCTGCCCCGGGGCAGTGGCTCCAGCAGCAGGTGGACCTCGGCGTAGTGGCGCAGGGGCTCGTAGTGCCCCACCCCCTCCACCGGGGCGGCGATGGTCTCCCGGTAGACGATGCTCCCCGGCCCGAAGGAGAGCTCCAGGCCAAACCGCTCCTGGGCCAGCCGCCGGAGGACCTCCAGCTGGATCTGGCCCATGAGCTGGATGTGGATCTCCCGGAGCTGCTCATTCCACACCAGACGGAGCTGGGGGTCCTCCTCCTCCAGCTGCCGGAGCTTGGCCATGGCGGTGTAGGGGTCCTGGCCCTCGGGCAGCAGCACCTGACAGGAGAGGACCGGCTCCAAGGCGGGCTCCTCCCCCGGCGGCTCAAAGCCCAGGCCCTCCCCCGGCCTCGTCCGGCTCAGTCCGGTGACGGCGCACACCGTGCCAGGCTCCGCCTGCTCCACCGTCTGGAACTTCTCGCCGGAGTAGATCCGGAGCTGGTCGGCTTTCTCCTCCCACACCTTCTCCTCCGGCAGACCTGGGCGGCGGTTGGTCAGCAGATCCTTCACCCTCAGCCGCCCGCCGGTGACCTTTAGATAGGTCAGCCGGTTGCCCTGGCTGTCCCGGGCGATCTTGAACACCCGTGCGCCGAACTCCGCAGGCGCCGCCTTCTGGCGGGTATAGCGGTCCAGGCAGCCGAGCAGGCGGTCCACCCCATCCAGCTTCAGGGCGGAGCCAAAGCAGCAGGGGAAGAGCTTCCGCTCCCCGATGAGACCGGCCAACACCTCTTCGGGCAGGGTCCCGGTCTCCAAAAAGGTCTCCATGGCGGACTCCCCGCACATGGCGGCCTCCTCCAGCCAGCCGTCGTCCGTCCCGTCCCCTACATCCACGCAGCCGTCGTCCAGCTTGGTCTTGAGCTCGGCCATGAGGGCGGCCCGGTCGGCTCCGGCAAGGTCCATTTTGTTTATGAAGAGGAATACGGGCACGCCGTAGCGCTTGAGGAGGCGCCACAGGGTCATGGTATGGCCCTGGACCCCGTCGGTGCCGCTGATGACCAGGATCGCATAGTCCAGCACCCCCATGGTCCGCTCCGCCTCACTGGAAAAGTCCACGTGGCCGGGGGTGTCCAGCAGGGTGATGGCGGTCTCTCCCAGGGGCAGGATGGCCTGCTTGGAGAAGATGGTGATGCCCCGCTCCCGTTCGATGGGATCGGTGTCCAAAAAGGCGTCCTGGTGGTCCACCCGGCCCAGACGCCGGAGAGAACCGCTGCGGTAGAGCAGTCCCTCCGAGAGGGTGGTTTTGCCCGCGTCCACGTGGGCCAGAATGCCGACGGCCAGTCTTTTCATAAGCACTTCTTCCTCTGTCTGTCCAGTTTCCCCGCCCAAAGGACAGGACAGGGGCGGCGGAGCCGATGTCCGGTCTCTGCCGCCCCATTCCGCTTTTTATAAGTGTACCACGCTCCGCCTTCGGAATCAACCCGTCGTCCCCTCGCCCGCCTCCAACGCCGCCCTCAGCTTCTCCAGGGCCTTCTTCTCAATGCGGGATACATAGGACCGGGAGATGCCGTTTTCCGCGGCGATTTCCCGCTGAGTCATGGGGGAACGTCCATCCAGGCCGTATCGGCGGACAATGATGGACCGCTCCCGCTCGGTGAGGCAGCGGTCCACACACCGCCGGGCCTGAGCGCAGGCATCCCGATTGTTGAGCTCTTCCAGCATGTTGTCATCCACGCTGAGCACGTCCATCAGAGAGAGGGCACCTCCATCCCCCTCCCCTTCCAGGCTGTCTGACAGGGAGACCTCTCCCTGGAGCTTCTTCAGAGAGCGGAAGTACATGAGGATCTCATTTGCTATCCTCTCCTGACGGCTCCGCAAGCCCTCCTTCCGCCGCTCCTTCAAGATTTTCCTCTGTTTTACTGCCTGCGACTTGTTTCCCTATGCCCGCTGGCGTCTTGGGAAACTCGTATTCATACTCCGAGCCAAACAGCACCACATGGGCGTCCCTCCCATCCCAAATGATTTCCTTGACAAAGGTACGGATGGCTGCCCGCTTCTGCTCCACCGTCATTTTGTCAACGGTGTCCTTGAATGTGGACAGCATCTGCGCTAACAGGTCAAACTCAATGTCCGCCAAGGCATGGCTGGAGGTCAGTTCTTTCAGCTCCGCCAAATGCCGCTTCAAGCCCTCCCCTTTCGCGTGCAGTTCATCAATCTGCTGCATAATATAACTTTCAGCAGAGGTACCAGAGGACTTTCCCAGGGCAGAGACAAGGCCCTTGATCTCCTCCTCGTTTGCGGCGATCTCGGACTCCAAGTTGGAAATCTCCGCATCATAGCTTTGCCGGTTGCCCAGCAGCGCCCGCTTGCTCTGCTCCAGTTGACGGATAAAATCGGAGCCGTCTTCGCTTAAATGCTTCAGCTGCTCTATAATATCGGCATCTAACATGTTGCCGTTGCAGTTTTTCATGTTGCAGACATGGCCCCGACTGCGCTCCTTCATGGAGCAGAGGTAGGTATAAATAAACTCGCCCTTTGTATTCCGGCGCTTGGACAGTTTGGGGCGCATATACTCGCCGCAGTTGCCGCAGACAAGCAGGCCGGAGAGCAAGGCCACATTGCTGCGGGGCTTGCGGTAGCTTTTGGATTTGTTCCGCTCCAAAATCGTCTGTACCTTGACCCATGCCTTCCCCTCGATGACGCCCTGGTGCTTGCCCACCGACACGATCCATTCCTCCA
>DXDV01000034.1 GCA_019115345.1 Candidatus Intestinimonas stercorigallinarum
ATGGGGGTGCCGATGGGCACACGCCGCTCCGCCTCATCCTGGCTCATGCCGATGTCCACCCGGAGCTGGTCGATGGGAATGGACTTTTTCATATCCCCCGCCTTGAGCACGTGGGGCGGCAGGCAGGCCACCACCCCCAGGATGGGCGGGTCGGTGAGCACGGTGAGCTCCCGGTCGGGCAGCATCCTGGGGTCTACCCCGCCGATGGTGCGGAACCGGAGAAAGCCCTCCTCAATGCCGGTGACGATGAGGCCGATCTCGTCCAGGTGGGCGTCCAGCAGCAGGCGGGGGGCGCCCAGGCGGCCGCACAGCCGCACGCCCACCGCGTTTCCGAACCGGTCCACATGGGCCTCGTCCATAAAGGGCCGCATCAGCTCGGCGGCCTGCATGGCCACCGGCCCTTCAAAGCCGGAGGGACCAGCCATGGCGCTCAGCCGGCCCAAAACCTCTCTTACGTCCAAATGTTACACTCCTTTCTGCGGCAAACCCGGTTTGCCGTCTGGGTTCAAAGCTCGTAGATGATCTTTTTGAAGGCCTCGCCGCGCTGGGCGAAGTTCTTGAAGTGGTCAAAGGAGGCGCAGGCGGGAGACAGAAGCACCACGTCGCCTGGCTGGGCCATGCTGTGGGCCGCCAGCACCGCGGCGTCAAAGCTCTCATACATGGAAATGGGAGGCTCGCCCTGGTAGCCGGGACAGTTCCGGACGGCGTCGGCGATCTGTTTTGCCGTGTCGCCGGTGAGGATCAGGAACTTTACATGGGCCATGATTTCAGGTCCCAGCGCGTCAAAGGGGATGTGCTTGTCGTAGCCGCCGGCGATGAGGATGACCTTTTCCCGGAAGGAGCGCAGCCCGGCAATGGTGCGGGAGGGGCTGGAGGCAATGGAGTCGTTGTAGTAGCGCACGCCGTTGAGGGTGCGTACCAGCTCGATTCGGTGCTCCACACCGGCGAATTTGGCGGCAAAGTCCCGGATCACCTGGTCGGGCACCAGCCCATCCACAGCGGCGATGGCCGCCATATAGTTCTCCACGTTGTGGTCGCCGGGCAGAAGGATGCCCTCCAGGGGCAGCACAGCCCGGGAATCCTCCGGTCCGGTCACCCAGATGGCGCCGTCGCGGACGCAAACGCCGCGGCCAAGCTCCTGACGGCGGCTGAACAGGACCGCCTTCCCCGGCGCTGACTCCGCAAAGTTCCGGGTGATCTCATTGTCGAAGTTAAAGACCGCCTTCCCTTGTGGGGACTGGTGGGTAAAGATATTTTCCTTTGCGGTAATATACTCCTCCATGGACTTGTGGACGTCCAGATGGTTGGGGGCCAGGTTGGTGACCACGGCGATTTCCGGGCTCTGAGACATGGTCATGAGCTGGAAGGAGGAGAGCTCCAGAACGGCGTAGTCATCCGGCTCCATGCCGTCCACATCTGGGAGCAGGGGCTTTCCGATGTTCCCCCCGATGAAGGTATGATAGCCCGCCGCCCGGAGCAGGTTGGCGATGATGGTGGTGGTAGTGGTTTTTCCGTCGCTGCCGGTGACGGCGATGGTGTGGCAGGGGCAGACCTGGAAAAAGACCTCCATCTCAGAGGTGATGACGCTGCCCTTGGCCTGGCCCAGCAGCAGCTCGGGCACATCCGGACGCATTCCGGGCGTGCGGAAAATGACATCGTGGTCCAGACCCTTGAGATAGTCTGGCCCCAGACGCAGCTCGGCGCCCAGGCTCTCCAACTCCTCGGCCAGACCGCCGAAGTCCTCCCGGCGGTTCCGGTCGCAGGCGGTGACCCGGACTCCGGAGCGCAGCAGCATCTTGATAAGCGGCGTATTGGACACCCCGATGCCCACTACGGCAACGGTCTTTCCCTTCAAGCCAGCCAAATATTCCTGAATGGTGATCGACATGGCCATTCCTCCTTTTCATCCCACGTCCGCACGTTGTGACGTCCGGCTGTGTCCACCCCGTGGGCAGACTCTCTAGTGGAACCACGCATTGCAACAATGGCTGAATTTTACCTACAAACACCGATTTCGGCGCTTGTAGGTAAAATTGCGCGGCCGTGCCGCGCGAATAAACCGCTTTGCGGTTTATTCAGCAGACATTATTATAAACGATAAATGTGAACATTTCAATCGAATTGACATCGGCGGGAGGATAGGATATAATAAACCTCTGCAAGTAAGCTGGACAGCCGCGTGGACAGCGCCGAAAGGCCGTTCATGAGGAAAGTCCGGGCTCCATAGGGCAAGGATAACGGATAACATCCGCCGGGGGCGACCCTAGGAAAAGTGCAACAGAGAAATACCGCCTCATCCCCAAATGGGGCCCCCGCAAAAGCGTCTGCTTTCGTGGGGAGAGGAGGCGCAGCGGAATGCGCGAGCTTTGTCCCTTGGGACGAAGCGAGGGATATGAAGCTTGCGCCGACGATGAGGTAAGGGTGGAAAGGCGAGGTAAGAGCTCACCCGATGGCTGGAGACTGCCCATCGCTGTAAACTCTATCCGGAGCAACACCGTGGAGGGACATGCGGCCGGCCCGGCCGTCCCGGGGAGGTGGCTGGAACGCGCCGGCAACGGCGCGTCTAGATAGATGGCTGTCTTAAAGGACAGAACCCGGCTTACAGGCTTGCTTGCAAACATGACGGCCCGGAGCACAGCGCTCCAGGCCGTCTTTTTTCTTTTCGGAGCAGATCACCTCTTGACACTTCCCTTACGTCAGATGGTACACTGAGGATGACTGAGGAGGAATGCCCATGAAAATGAAAGAGGTATGTACCCAGACCGGCCTGACGGAACGGGCGGTGCGGTTCTACGTGCAGGAGCAGCTGGTGCTCCCCCACGCCCAGCGCCGGGGCGGGCGGACCTGGCTGGATTTCTCCCCAGCCGATATAGACCGGCTGAAGGCCATCGCAACCCTGCGCAAGGCGGGCTTCACCGTGGAGGAGATCCGCACCATGGCCCAGGACTTCCGGAAAAACGCGCCCATCGCCGCCTTCGCGCTGCGGCGGCGGCTCCAGGAGGCCATCGACGCCTATGACAAGCTGCGCTTCACCGATACCGCCCGGGCGGATGACCTGGAGGACTACGCCGCCCTGCTGGAGCGGGAGGTCCACAGGCAGCCCCTCCCCTCTTCCGACCAGGTCCGTGCCGGGATGGAGGGCGTTTCCGACTGGGTCGAGTGGCTGTGTATGCTGGGCATGGTCTATCTCTTCTGGCGCGTCTACGCGTGGGGGATGGATCAGATGTTTTTTATTACGAATATTCTCATTTTTCTGATGCCCTTCGTAATAC
>DXDV01000284.1 GCA_019115345.1 Candidatus Intestinimonas stercorigallinarum
TCTGCTATGGGAACCGTCATCGTGGTCACGTCCGGCAAGGGCGGCACGGGCAAGACCTCCCTCACCGGCGGCGTGGCCTCCTGCCTGGCCGCCCTGGGACAGAAGGTGCTGTGCATCGACCTGGACATCGGGCTGCGGAACCTGGACATCTCCCTGGGGATGACCGACCGGGCCCTCATGGACTTTACCGACGTGCTGGAGGGCCGCTGCACCCTGGAGCGCTCCGCCGTGGAGCACCCGGTGATCCGGGGGCTCTATCTGCTCACCGCCCCGGTGCGTCCCACCCCCGTGGCCATGGACGAGGAGAAAATGCGCGCCATGCTCCTCCAGGCCCGGCAGCGGTTCGACTATATCCTCATCGACTCCCCCGCCGGTCTGGGCAGCGGCTTCCGCCTGGCCACCTGCGGGGCCGACCGGGCGGTGGTGGTCTCCACCAACGACTCCTCCGCCCTCCGGGACGCCCAGCGCACCGTGGTGGAGCTGGGCCGCCGGGTGGACACCATCCATCTGGTGATGAACCGCATCCAGCCCAAGCTGCTCCGCCGCCTGCGCACCACCATCGACGACGCCATGGACGCCGCCGGCCTGCCCCTGCTGGGGGTGGTGCCCGAGGACAGCCAGGTCATCCTGGCCGCCAACACCGGGGAGCCCCTGATCCTGTTCAGCCGCAAGGGGGCCGCCCTGGCCTATCTGAACATCGCCAAACGCCTCATGGGGCAGCGTGTGCCCCTGATGAAGATCCGATGAGCCTTCGGGCCAGTTTTTTGCTAGGAAAGAGAGGACTGAAGTAAGCATGAACATCGCGCTGATGAGTCACGACAGAAAGAAGGAGTTGATGGTGCAGTTTTGCATTGCTTACTGCGGCATCCTCTCCAAGCACACCGTCTGCGCCACCAACACCACGGGCAAAATGGTGGCCGAGGCCACCGGCCTGCCCGTCAATCTGTTCCTGTCCCACGAGCACGGCGGCAGCCAGCAGATCGGCGCCCGCATCGCCTACAACGAGATCGACATGGTCCTCTTCTTCTCCGATCCCAAGAGCAACGATCTGGACGCGGACCTGAAGTATATCACCAACCTGTGCGACCAGTACAACATCCCCTACGCCACCAACGTGGGCACCGCCGAAATGCTCATCCACGGCCTGGAGCGGGGCGACCTGGACTGGCGCGACATCGTCAGCCCCAAAACCGCGCCCTTTACCGTCTGATTTCCCCCACTATCCGTGCGCCCGCCTTTCCCATCCACGGAAAAGGCGGGCGTTTTTCCACATCAGGAGGTGTTTTTGTGGATAAAAAGATGAAACACATCCTCTCCGCCGTGGTGGCCGTCGCCGTGGCGGGGGGGCTTTTCTGGCAGAACACCGCCCTTCAGGACAAGGTGGACCAGCTCTCCCAGCAGGTGAGCAGTCTGAGCACTCAATTGGTGGACGCCAGGTACGAGCTCTCCAACCAGGTGGAGTCCCTCCGGCGGGATATGGAGGCGGAAAACAGCCTCTTTTCCGCCGTGGAGACCGAGCTGGGGTACGAAAACGGCGCCCTGTCTCTGGCCGTGGCGGTGACGCCCAAGGAGCTGAGCGCCGGGGAGACGGCCCAGGTGGCCCTGAGCACGGGCGAGACCGCCGTCCTCACCGGCGACGGCACCGGGCGGCTCACCGGCGTGCTCACCTGCTCCCTGCGGGCGTCCCTGGAGCCGGTGGTGAGCCTCACCGCCGGGGCGGTCACCCGGCGGGAAGTTCTCCCCACCCTGTGGACAGACGACCTGCTGTCCCTGGAGGGCCTCTGCGACTGGGTGGGATCCGACCAGACCTACGCCCATGTGCTCAGCCTCACCCTCCAGACCCCGGAAAGGGGCGCCCTCCAGGCCGAGCGCGTGGCCGTGGAGGTCCGCTCCGCCGTCCTGGATGCCGCGGACCCCGGCTCCCTGCTGGATACGGTGGCCGCCGTCCGGCAGGACGACGGCAGCTGGCAGGCGGATTTGAGCCAATATCTGGTCAAAGAGGGAGAATATGACTACACCTTCTGGGTCACCGCCGTCACCTCCGACGGGCTGACCCTGGCCAGTGACCAGCCCGCGGCCGGCTGTCAGCAGGACGGGGACGGCTGGGGCAGCGCCAGCTCCGGCAGCTTTGCCCTCACCGTCCGCTTCGAGGAGGAGCAGGGCGGTTAGCCTCCCCCGCCGCAATGTGGAACGCCCTCTTTTGTGGGGAGAGGACGGGGGATGCGGATCCTTCGCTTCGCTCAGAATGACGGGGATGGGGCGCGGTTCTTTTTTGTGTGGGGCGCGACGACCCGGCGCGCCCTTTGGCTCCCTCTCTGAGGGAGCTGTCACCGAAGGTGACTGAGGGAGTCTCTCAGGGTGTGGAGACGAGAGAGACGCTTTCAAAACCCATTTCTTTTTCCCTGCTGGAAAAAGAAATGGGTTTTGGGATCCAAAGAAAAAGGGGCTTTTGAGATTTGGAGCGCTGTGGGGTGTTCTTCGGCGGCCTGCGTCTTTACGCCCCCGTTGGGGACCAGCCCCGGCCGTTACGGCCTATGTGGGCGGAACCGGGAAAGGTTTGCGTTCTACCTCTCCGCCGCCTGGGTGGGTGAGAGTCGCGGCCTGGGTCGGCGGGCGGCCAAAGGCCGCCCCTACCCCATGCCCACGACGTTTTTTCGTAGGGGCGGGTCCCATCCGCCCGCACGGTCCGGAGCCACGTTTCCTCTCTGTCATTCTAAGCGTCCCCCCTTTGTCATTCTGAGCCGAAGGCGAAGAATCCGCATCCTTCGTCCTTGGCTCCCTCTCCGAGGGAGCTGTCACCAAAGGTGACTGAGGGAGTATTTCTGTTACGCAAAAGGACGGGGGATACGGATTCTTCGGCCTAACGGCCTCAGAATGACGGGGTTGGGGCGTGGCTCTTCTTTGTGCAGGGTGCAACTTCCCGGATACCCCCGGGTCGGCATTCCGTTTTTGTCCTCCTGAACGACAGCAAAGAATCCGTTTTCCTCGTCCTTGCACCTTTCCGCTCCGCAAAAGTACGGGGAAAACGGTTGACAATTTCCCCGGCGTGGGATAATATTGTTACGCTCACCGCCACGACGGGACATGAGTACCCCCCAGCACCGCCGGACAGAGAGGGACGCCTTTGGCTGCAAGCGTTCCACGGCAAGGAGAGGGCGAAGACAGTCCTACCAGCGGGCCCGGAGACGGGCGCGGTCCCCTTCCCGCAACAGAAGGCAAAAGGACGGCCTTTTCCACAGGCCGTTGAAAATGGGTGGCACCACGAAGGCAGGCGCTTTCGTCCCATTGAGGGACGAGGGCGCTTTTTTGCGTTTTGCCCCAGGAAGGCCCTCCTTCCATCTATACGATAAAGGAAGTGTGATCATGGACCGCATCAAACCCCGCACCCTCTCCGGCTTTATGGAGCTGCTGCCCCGGGAGCAGGTGCTCTTCGACCGGATGGTGGCCATCCTCCGGGAGAGCTATGCCCTTTACGGCTTCACCCCCCTGGACACCCCCGCCATCGAGGCCAGCGAGGTCCTGCTGGCCAAGGGCGGCGGCGAGACCGAAAAGCAGATCTACCGCTTCACCAAGGGGGACACCGACCTGTC
>DXDV01000285.1 GCA_019115345.1 Candidatus Intestinimonas stercorigallinarum
CGCCGCCTCCATGATCCTGGCCGACGACAACTTCGCCACCATCGTCAAGGCGGTGGTCAACGGCCGGGGCGTCTACACCAACATCAAGAATTCCATCAACTTCCTCCTCTCCGGCAACATGGCGGCCATCCTCTGCGTCCTCCTCACCTCCATCCTGGGCCTCTCCGTCCCCTTCGCCCCGGTCCACCTCCTCTTCATCAACCTCCTCACCGACTCCCTGCCCGCCATCGCCATCGGCGTGGAGCCGGCCACCGGCGACCTGCTGGACCAGAAGCCCCGGGACCCCAAGGAGCCCATCCTCAACGGCGCCCTGCTGGGCAAGATCTTCGCCTACGGCATCCTCATCGCCGCCGCCGTCATGGGGGCCTACTTCACCGGCCTGAACGCCGGCGGCGCCGGCCTGGCCATGACCATGGCCTTCGCCACCCTCACCCTGGCCCGGCTCTTCCATGGCTTCAACTGCCGGGGCCTGCCCTCCATCTTCCGCATCGGCCTCACCACCAACAAGGCCAGCATCGGCGCCTTCTTCGCCGGCGTGGTGCTCCTGGCCGCCGTCCTGTTCATCCCCGGCCTGAGCGGCCTCTTCGAGGTCACCCCCATGTCCGGCGAACAGCTGGGCCTGGTGGTGCTCCTGGCCTTCCTCCCCACGGTGGTCATCCAGATCTACAAGGTCATCAATGACGCCGTGCGGGCCGCCCGGCGCAAATAACGCCCGCGCGCTTCCGGCCTCCCGCCCGCCCTCTCCTCCGCCCCTCGGGGCGGCGGAAGGGCGGGCCTTCTCGTTTTTTCGCCCCCCTCCCGCCGCCCATTCTTCATAACCATCCAAATTATTCACTCATATTCTATCTATTTTGAATAAAAACGGGGGCCATTGAAAATGATACTTGATTTTATAGGGTCAGTGATGTATAATCATACGCAACAAAAGCCCCGAAGGGGTTTCATGAGGAGAGAATGACAATGAAACATTGGAAGAAGCTGCTCAGCCTGGGGCTGAGCGCCGCTCTGAGCCTGAGCCTGCTGGCCGCCTGCTCCGGCGGCGGCACCGAGACCACCGCCCCCGAGAGCACCACCCCCGCGGAGGAGACCGTCCCCGCCGAGACCACTCCCGCTGAGACCGGCGCCGCCGATCTGTCCAGCGCTCTGGTGGAGGACGGCAAGCTCATCATGGCCACCAACTGCCAGTTCCCCCCCTATGAGATGGTGGCCGACGGGGAGAGCGGCCCCTATGTGGGCGAGGACGGCGTGAGCTACGAGGGCATCGACGTGGAGATCGCCCTGGCCCTGGCCGATAAGCTGGGCCTGGAGCTCATCATCGACGACATGGACTTCGACTCCGCCCTGATGGCCGTGCAGAACAACGCCGCCGACGTGGTGCTGGCCGGCCTGAGCTACCGGGAGGACCGGGACGAGGTGATGGACTTCACCACCAAGTATGCCACCGGCGTGCAGGTGGTCATCGTCAAGGAGGGCTCCGACGTGACCATGGACAACCTGGGCGACGGCAAGCTCATCGGCACCCAGCGGGGCACCACCGGCTACATCTACGCCTCCGACACCCCGGAGAACGGCGGCTACGGCGAGGAGAACGTGATGGCCTATGACAACGGCGCTCTGGCGGTCCAGGCCCTGCTGGGCGGCTCTATCGACGCCGTCATCATCGACCAGGGTCCCGCCGAGTCCTATGTGGCCGCCAACGAGGGCCTGACCATCCTGCCCGGCAACTGGGTGGAGGAGGACTACTGCATCGCCGTGGACGAGGGCAACACCGTCCTGCTGGACGCCGTGCAGGCCGCTCTGGATGAGCTGCAGGCCGACGGCACCGTGGACGAGATCGTCGCCAAGTACATCAACGCCGAGTAAGGTTCCAGATTTGATTCCGCAAAGAGGGGCGGCGGCTGCCGCCCCTCTTGTGGTGTTTCAAGACAGGAGAAAGGAGGGGGCCTATGAATCCCACCGCACTATATGAAACCTTCATGGCCCTGGAGGACCCCGGCTTCTGGCAGGAGACCTATATGCAGTTCTACCGCGCCTGGTTTTACGAGGACCGGTGGCTGACCTATTTCAAGGGTCTGGGCACCACCCTCTATGTGACGGTGATCGCCCTGTGCATCGGCGTGGTGCTGGGCGTGGTGGTGGCCACCATCTGCACCGCCCACGACCAGCAGCGCCCCGGCCGCCGCAACCCGGTGCTGGGTCTCATCAACGCCGTGTGCCGGGTCTATGTCACCGTCATCCGGGGCACCCCCATGATGGTCCAGCTGATGATCATGGGCTTTGCCGTGTTCGCTACCAGCCGGGAAAAAACCCTTGTGGGCGCCCTCACCCTGGGCATCAACTCGGGGGCCTACGTGGCCGAGATCATCCGGGGCGGCCTCATGTCCCTGGACCCGGGGCAGATGGAGGCCGGGCGCTCCCTGGGCCTGAGCTATCTGGACACCATGCGCTTCATCGTGGTGCCCCAGGCCTTCAAGGCCATCCTCCCCTCCCTGGGCAACGAGTTCATCGTGCTGCTCAAGGATACCTCCCTGATCTCGGTGGTGTCGGGCAAGGAGATCGTCTACTTCGCCCGGGCCATCGTCACCAAGACCTATGAGCCCATGGCCCCCTATCTCATCACGGCGGCCATGTATCTGGTGCTGGTGCTCATCTTCAGCTGGCTCCAGGGCAAGCTGGAAAGGAGGCTGCGTCAAAGTGATCGACGTTAAACACCTGAGCAAATCCTTCGGGAAGAACCTGGTGCTGGACGACCTCAACGAGCACATCCACCCCGGGGAAAAGGTGGTCATCATCGGGCCCTCCGGCTCGGGCAAGTCCACCTTCCTGCGCTGCCTCAACCTGCTGGAGGCCCCCACCAAGGGCACCATCACCTTTGAGGGCACGGTGATCAACGACCCCAAGACCGACATCAACACCGTGCGTCGGCAGATGGGCATGGTGTTCCAGCACTTCAACCTCTTCCCCAACATGACCATCCGGAAGAACATCACCCTGGCCCCGGTGCGCACCAAGCTCATGAGCCAGGCCGAGGCCGACGACGCCGCCACCGCCCTGTTGAAGCGGGTGGGTCTGGAGGAGAAGGCGGACGCCTATCCCGCCCAGCTCTCCGGCGGCCAGAAGCAGCGTATCGCCATTGTCCGGGCTCTGGCCATGAAGCCCAAGGTGATGCTGTTCGACGAGCCCACCTCCGCTCTGGATCCCGAAATGGTGGGCGAGGTGCTGGAAGTCATGAAGCAGCTGGCTGACGAGGGCATGACCATGGTGGTGGTCACCCACGAGATGGGCTTTGCCCGGGAAGTGGGCAGCCGGGTCCTCTTTATGGACGGCGGCCATGTGCTGGAGCAGAACGAGCCCCACGCCTTCTTCGCCAACCCCAAGGAACAGCGCACCATCGAATTTTTGTCCAAGGTGCTGTAATCTGCCACGTCCCCCGGTACAAACTGTACCGGGGGACCTTTTCCGTTTCTTTTTCACCGGTCGGCTTTGACAAGCTGGGCTTTTTGCGCTATAATGGCACACTATCTTCCCAAATGACCGGAGTACCATACTATGATGAACCGTGAACAAATCCTTTCCCTGCTGCGCAAGGACCGGCTGTGGCAGGCGGTCTTTCTGCTTTTGACCCCCTTTACCGCCGTGTGGCTCATGCAGTTTACATACGGAGCCAATCCTTTTGCTCTGACCTTCCCCGTGCTGGCGGCCAACGCCCTGTGCGTGGCTCTGCTGTTCTGGCTGCTGTGCGCCCTGGTGGGGCGCATTGCCCCCTGCACCATCGGCATCCACATCGCCGCCGGGTCCTGGGGCGCCGCCAACTGCTTCGTCAACACCTTCCGGGGCACCCCCATCCTGCCCTGGGACTTCTCTGCCCTGGGCACCGCCGCCAGCGTGGCGGGCAACTACCACCTGTTCCTCACCTGGCAGATGGGAGTCGCCATCTTTCTGGCGGCCGCCCTGGTGGTGTTCCTCCACCCGGAGCGGCGCAAGGCCCGGCTGCGGCTCACCACCCGCAAGCGCCTGCCCCTGCGGCTGGCCTGTCTGGCGGCGGGGCTGGCCTGCCTCATGTTCCTGCTGCCCTCGGAAAAGCTGGAGAAGCTGGGGGTCAAGACCGACGTGTGGGATCAGGCGGGGGCCTACCGCACCGGCGGCTGCCTGGCCGTCTTTTACCGCAACACCGAGTTTCTGGAGGTGGAGGAGCCGGAGGGCTACTCTCCGGACAACGTGGATACCCTGCTGGAGGGGGTGGAGCCTCTGGACCCGGCGGCGGTGTCGGTCCAAAAGCCCAACATCATCGCCATCATGAACGAGTCCTGGGCCGATTTTGAGTCCTACGGCAATCTGCAGCTCAGCGAGAGCGTCACCGACTACATCCGCTCCCTGGACAATTCCATCTTCGGCCACACCTATACCTCGGTATTCGGGGCGGGTACCAGCGCCAGCGAGTTTGAGTTCCTCACCGGCAACACCATGGCCTTTCTGCCCTCGGGCAGCATTCCCTACCAGCAGTATGTGCTGGGGCCCACCGCCTCTCTGGCCTCCCTGCTGAAGGCCCAGGGGTATGACACCCTGGCCTTCCACCCCGGTGAGCGCACCTCCTGGCAGCGCAATCTGGCCTATCCCCAGCTGGGCTTTGACCAGTTCAAGTGCGTGGACGACATGGACGTGGCCCAGACCATGGAACACGGCTATGTCAGCGATCAGTCCGACTTTGAGCAGATTATTTGGGAGTTTGAGCACAAGGAGGAGGGGCAGCCCCTCTTCCTGTTCAACGTCACCATCCAGAACCACGGCAGCTACACCGCCGAGGACTATCCGGCCCAGGTCACCCTCACCGACCAGCCGGGCAAGTATCCCCAGGCCGAGCAGTACCTCACCCTGGCCAACAAGACCGACCAGGCCTTCCGTACCCTGGTGGAGTATTTCCAGAACCAGGAGGAACCCACCATCATCCTCATGTTCGGCGACCACCAGCCCTCGGTGGAGCAGGGCTTCCTG
>DXDV01000286.1 GCA_019115345.1 Candidatus Intestinimonas stercorigallinarum
ACTGCTGATCGAAAAGGAGTCCCTGACCATGAAACCATCCCTTTCCCCCAAGACCGTCCGCTATCACGCCCCGGTGCTGGTGTGCCTGGCCGCCATTTTGCTCCTGCTCCTCCTCCCCACCGGCTTCGAGGGCGCCCTGGTCTATCAGGAGGCCGAGCGCTGCTCTGCCCGGGTGCTGTCGGTGGATGACTCCACCATCGTGGACACCGGCCTGGTCCGCTCCGGCGAGCAGCGCTGCGAGCTGGAGCTGCTGGACGGCGTCTTCGCCGGGCAGGTCGTCACAGGCGTCAATATGCTCAACGGCTCCCTGGAGCAGGACAAGCTCTTCGCCGTAGGCGACCGGGCCTATGTGGTGGTGAGCCACGACGGGGACACCATCACCAATGTCACCATGTCCGACCACGACCGCCTGGGCTGGGAGGTCCTTATGGCCGCCGGCTTCGCCCTCTTCCTCATCCTCTTCGCCGGCCCCACCGGCATCCGGGCCATCGCCTCCTTTGCCCTCACCGTGCTCACCCTGTGGAAGGTGCTGGTCCCCCTCTATCTCAAGGGGTGGAACCCCATCTGGGTGGGGCTGGCCATCACCCTGTTCCTCACCGTGCTCATCATCGCCCTGGTCTACGGCTTCGACCGCCGGTGCCTGGCCGCCGTGTCCGGCTCCTTCCTGGGCATTCTGGTCACCTGCGTGCTGGGCGTCCTCTTCACCGACCTCTTCCACATCCATGGGGCGGTGATGTCCTATTCCGAGAGCCTCCTCTACTCCGGCTACTCCCACCTGGACCTCACCCAGATCTTCATGGCCTCCATCTTCATCGGGGCCTCCGGGGCGGTGATGGACCTCTCGGTGGACATCACCTCCGCCGTCCACGAGGTGGTGGAGAAGCGCCCCGACCTGGGCTGGAGAGAGGCCGCCCGCTCCGGCGCCAACGTGGGCCGGGCCGCCATGGGCACCATGACCACCACCCTCCTCTTCGCCTACTCCGGGGGCTACATCGCCCTGCTCATGGTCTTTATGGCCCAGGGCACCCCTCTGGACAACATTCTCAACTACAAGTACGTGGCCGCCGAGCTCATCCACACCATCATCGGCTCCTTCGGCCTGGTCACCGTGGCCCCCTTCACCGCCCTGTGCGCCGGGTTCCTCCTCACCCGCCGCCGGACCGCCCCGGCGGAGGCCCGGACCCTTCCCCAGCCCTCCGATACGCCCGCGCCCCAATCCTGACCCGCGGCGCGAAAAGGCCCCGTACCGCTTTTCGGCGGTACGGGGCCTTTTCAATGCCTATCTCGTCTGTCTCTCACTTGTTCCAGTTGAGGACGTCCCGGTTCTTGACGAAGTACTCCACGCCGGAGTAGAGGGTGGTGGCCACGATGACCGCCACACACACCGTGTTGAGCCAGGGGGGGATGCCCAGCAGCATGACGCAGATGCACACCATGGTGGAGGCGGTCTTGACCTTGCCCGACCAGCCGGCGGCGATGACCCGGCCGTTGTCCACGGCCACCAGCCGGAGGCCGGTGACGGCGAACTCCCGGGCCACCACGATGAGGACAGCCCAGGCGGGCATCTGCCCGCTCTCGATAAACCACAGCATGGCGGAAACCACCAGCAGCTTGTCGGCCAGCGGGTCCATGAACTTGCCGAAGTCGGTGATCTGGTTGTAGTGCCGGGCCACGTAGCCGTCGATGAAGTCGGTGACGCTGGCCAGGATGAAGATGGCCAGGGCGATATACTGGTTGTAGGGCGGGGTGGCCAGGTAGAGCACCGCCAGGAAAATGGGGATCATGACCACCCGGGTCATGGTGAGCTTGTTGGCTGTATTCATGGGTCTCACTCCTCGATCTCGCCGGTCAGGTCCCCGTCGGAGACGCCGGTGATGCGCACATGGACGAAGCTGCCGGCGGGCACGACGCCGGCGGCGGTGAAGTAGACATGGCCGTCGATGTCGGGGGAGTCGGCGTAGGTCCGGCCCGCCCAGCAGCCCATGTCGGCGTCAAAGCCCTCGCAGAGGACCTCCATGACGGTGCCCAGCCGGTCCTCGTTCCAGCGGTCCATGACCCGGGACTGGAGGTCCACCAGCAGCTCGGCCCGGTGCTGGGCCACGTCGGCGGGGACCTGGTCGGCCATCCCGGCGGCGGGGGTGCCCTCCTCGCAGGAGAAGGGGAACACGCCGGCCCGCTGGAAGTCCAGCTCGGGCAGGCGCCGGCACAGCTCCTCGAACTCGGACTCCCCCTCCCCGGGGAAGCCCACGATGATGGAGGTGCGCAGCACCGCGTCGGGCATCCTGGCCCGGATCTTCCCCACCACCCCGGCGATGAGGGCGCTGTCCCCCCGGCGGTTCATGGCCTTGAGGATCTTGTCGCTCATGTGCTGGATGGGGATGTCCAGGTATTTGACGATCTTGGGCTCCCGGGCGATGACGTCGATGAGCTCGTCGTCGATCTCGTCGGGGTAGAGGTAGTGGAGCCGGATCCAGTGGAAGGGCAGCTTGCACAGCTCGGTGAGGAGCTCGCCCAGCCGCCGGCGGCCGTAGAGGTCGGTGCCGTAGCGGGTGATGTCCTGGGCGATGACCATCAGCTCCTTCACGCCGCTCTCGGCCAGGCCCCCGGCCTCCCGCAGCAGGGAGTCGAAGTCCCGGCTGCGGTACCGGCCCCGGAGGTAGGGGATGACGCAGTAGGCGCAGCGGTTGTCGCAGCCCTCCGCGATCTTCAGGTAGGCGGTGTAGGGGGGCGTGGACACCATGCGCTCGCCGTCCTCGATGGTGTGGTCGATGTCGCCGAAGTAGGTGGGGGTGTCCCCCTCCAGGACCGACTCGATGGCGGGGACGATATCGGTGTAGCTGCCGGTGCCCAGGATGCCGTCCACCTCGGGCAGCTCCTCCAAGATCTCGTCCTGGTAGCGCTGGGTGAGGCAGCCCGCCACCAGCAGCTTCTTCAGCTTGCCCGCCGCCTTCAGGGGGGCGACGGACAAGATGGTGTCGATGGCCTCGCTCTTGGCGGAGTCGATGAAGCCGCAGGTGTTGACCACCGCCACATCGGCCCCCTCGGGCTCCCCGGTGACGGTGTGGCCCGCCGCCCGGCACAGGGCCATCATCTGCTCGGTGTTCACCAGATTCTTGGCGCAGCCCAGGGATATGAACGCAACTTTCAAGTGGGATATCTCCTTATGTTTCAGATCAGAGGAAGACGCAGCGGCCCTCCCGGCGGGGGGGCATCTTGGGGGACTGGTCGGGGTAGCCCAGTGTGATGGAGGCCACGAACTCGCCCTTATCCGGGGCGTACTTGGCCTGGATCTCGGGGCCGAAGCCAATGCGCTGGGCGGCGGACATCCAGCAGGAACCCACCCCCTTGTCCCAGGCGGCCAGCATCAGGTTCTCGATGGCGGCGGAGACGCTCTGCATGGCCCCGTCCCGGTCGGGGAAGTTGTCCTTGAGGAAGAAGGCCAGCACCACCACCGGAGCGCCGCCCAGGCTCACCAGGAAGCTGTCCGTCTCCTTGATGGTCTCGGGATTCTTTTTGAAGCGGTCCTCCAGGATGGGGTGGAAGGCGGTCTGGACCCGGCGCATGACCTCCCGGAACTCCGCCATCTTCTCGGGGCTCTGGATGACCACAAAATGCCAGTGCTGCATGTTGATGGCCGACGGAGCGCAGCAGGCCGCCGCCAGGATCTCCTCCAGGGTCTCCCGGGGGATGGGGTCGCTCTTATACTTGCGGATGCTGCGGCGGGTCATCAAACATTCCATAGCGTTCATGGGCGTTCCTCCTTATCATTCATCCATAATAGTTTGGTCTATGACGGATCCATCTTGATACCGCTCCAGGGCGGCGCTGACGTCCGACCAGCGGTAGCCCCGCCGGGCCAGGGCGTCGGCGGCCCGCTTGCGGGCCCGGGGGTCGGACAGGTCCGCGCCCCGCAGTTTTTTTCGCAGCACGGCGTCGATGGCCTCCGCCGGGTCCTCCGTCCCGGCCAGGGCCGCGTCCCAGTGCTCCCGGGGCACTCCCCGGCGGTACAGCTCCTCCCGGAGCCGGTAGGGGCCGTAGCCCTTGGCGGAATAGTGGCGCGCCAGGGCCTCGGCATAGGCCCGGTCGTCCAGCAGACCCAGCCGCTCCAGCTCGTCGGCCACCGCCGACGCCTCCTCCTCCGTGGCGTCGGTCCGCTCCCGGAGGCGGCCGGTGAGCTCCTTGCGGGACAGGGGCCGGGTGGTGAGCATGCTCAGGGCCCGGTCCTTGAGGCCGCTCTCCCGGGCGGAGCGCTCCAGGGCGGCCTTCTCCGCCGCCGTGAGCTCCTTGCCGGCGCAGAGGCCGAAGGCCGCCACCTCCCGCTCCCCCACCCGGAGGAGCTCGCCCCCCTCCAGCTGGACCAGGATGCGGCCCTTCTTGTGCTTGGAGGCGGAGAGCTTACTGATCCGCATCCTCAAAATCCTCGGCGGACACGTCCACCGCCCGGCCGGCGGCCTTGGCGGCCACCTTGGCCTGGGTGGGCAGCAGCTTGTAGGAGTTGGCCCGGATGTCGGCCTCCAGCCGCTCGGCCACCTCGGGGTTGTCCAGCAGGTACTGCTTGGCGGCCTCCTTGCCCTGGCCCATGCGGGTCTCCCCCATGGCGAACCAGGAGCCCGACTTCTGCACCAGGTCCAGCTTGACGGCCAGATCCAGGATCTCCCCCACCTTGGAGATGCCCTCGCCGTACATGATGTCAAACTCCGCCTCCTTGAAGGGGGGGGAGACCTTGTTCTTCAC
>DXDV01000287.1 GCA_019115345.1 Candidatus Intestinimonas stercorigallinarum
TGCATCCCGTTACTTTCCCGCCCTAGAGAGGGCGGAAAAGTCCTCGCTTTGCTCGCCGCAGCCCTTGCCCTGCAAGGACTGCGGGGGATGTCATCCCATTCGAGGCGGGCTGCCGCCCCCTCGAGCTCCCCTGCGCCTCCGCGGCACGTCTGCCGTCTCACGGAGGCTTTTCGACAGGCTCAAGGGCCCGCGGCGAATCGCCGCGGGCCCTTGATTTCTCCACTCTCCACGCAAACGCGCGTTACCGGGCCGTTCCTCCGTCCCGGCCATAGATGGTGGTGGTATAGGAGAGGACCTCGCTCTCCCCCGGCGCCAGACGCCGGACCCCCGCCTTGTCCCCCAGCTCCCGGCCCACAAAGGTGCCGTCGGGCAGGGTGGACCAGGGCTCGATGCACACATAGCCCGTGTCGAAGGGCTTGTCCGCCGTCCAGATCCCCAGATAGGGGAAGTCCCGGAACTCCACGGACACCCGGGGCGTTCCCGTCTCGTCCACCAGGACGGCGGTCCCCTCCGCCGGAGCGTCCAGCGTCATGGTGTCCAGGCCGTAGGTGGACGGCGTGAGGGGCAGCCGTCCGTCCTCCAGCGTCGTTTGCTCCCCCTTGGGGGTGAGCATCAGCGCCTCGTCCATGCCGTAGAGCCGGACCGTCTCCACGCCGGGCAGGCGGACGGCGTAGCCCGCCATGGAAGCGCCCGGTTCGATGGGGGCCCGGAAGCCGTCGTGGGCGCCCAGCTCGTAGAGCAGCTCCCCCGCCGAGCGGTTCTCCACCCGGTGGGATTTGATGAGGCGGTTTCCCTCCAGGGTATAGGTCACGGTGAGGGCGAAGGAGAAGGGATAGACCTTCCGGGTCTCCGGCGTGTCGGTGATCTGGAGGGCGATGTGGTCCGCCCCCTGCTCCACCAGGGAAAAGACCATGTCCCGGGCAAAGCCGTGGGTGGAGATGGCGTAGGGCGTCCCGTTCAGCCAGTAGGTCCCCTCCCTGAGCCGTCCGATGAAGGGGAACAGGATGGGGGCCCGGCGGGCCCAGATGGCCGGGTCCCCCTGCCACAGATACTCGGCGCCGTCGGGGGTGCGGATGGAGGCCAGCTGGGCCCCCAGGTCCTCCACCTGCACGGTGAGGCATTCGTTTTGAATGGTATAGATCATCTGCAAGACCTTCCTTCCCGTGTCTTTTTTATTCTGTGTATCCCATGGGGAGCGCGGAGGGGCAAGCCTACCCTGCCGGGTCAGCCCGCCGCAGAAACACCAGGGCGGCCCCGTCGGACCGCGCCGGGTCAAACCGATAGCCCAGGCGGTCGAAGTCCCTGGCCTGCTCCGGGTCCTCCGCCTGCCGCTCCGTCAAAAACCGGGCCATCTCGCCCCGGGCCATCTTGCACATGGTCCCCTTCTCCACCACCTTACCCCCCTGCTCCTCCCCAAACACGCAGGTGACAAACCGCACAGTGGAGGGCAGGTACCGGGAGACGGCGGCGCTGTACTCCTTGGAGGCCAGATTCAAGATGCAGGCGTCCTCCTCCGCCAGGGCCAGGGCAAGCCGGTCCCCCCAGTAGGCGTAGAGGTCCTTCGCCCCGCCAAGCCTCAGCTTCGCCCCCATCTCCAGGCGGTAGGGGGTCACCCCGTCCAGGGGACGCAGCAGCCCGTAAAAGCCGGACAAGATCCGCAGGTGCTCCTGGGCGTACGCCCACTCCAGGCGGGAGAACACCCCGGGCGCCATGTAGCGGTACTGAATGCCCTCATAGGCCAGCAGCGCCGGGGTGAGAAACCGGCGCAGGTCCATCCGCTCCAGCCGCTCCACGTTCTGGGCGGCGATCTGGTCGCTGCACCTCCACAGCCGCTTCAGCTCCTCCCCGGTCATGGCCCGCAGGCGGTCCAGCAGACCCTGGGCCTGGGGGAGGAACTGGGGCAGATCCTGCCAGGGCAGGCTGTCAAAGTCCTCCCGCATCTTTTTTGCCGGGGAAAGTATGATCCTCATCCTTCACGCCCCCTCGCCCTGTTCTCCGTCTCTCCGCCCGGCGGCGCAGGGAGGGAGCCCACGGCCCATATCATTTCAGCTCCTCCTGAATGCGGATGATCAGCAGCTCCGACACGCTCTTGAGCCGCGCCACAAACTGCTCCGGCGGGAGCTTGGCCCCGCCGGTGAGCCAGCGGAGAATGGAGAGCAGCACCGCGTCGCTGAGAAAATGAACGTAAAAATCCCGCATCTCATCCGGAGTCATTCCGTCCTGATCCGCCACTTCCGCCAGCTTCTTGAGGTCGGGCAGGAAAAAGGGGGACATGGTCTCAAACATAAAGCCTTGAAAGTACTGTTGGAAGGAATTTTGGCCCTGATACTTCAGGACCTCCCCGTAGAAGGCCCGCTCTTTGTAAAAGTACTGGCAGACCTCGCCGACAAAGTCCCAGACCTCCTGGCCGTCCGACCGCTTGAGGGTGGCGATGAATTCGGTCTCAAAGATCCATTCGGTCAGGTCGTACTTGTCTTTAAAATGATAGTAGAAGGTCTTTCGGCTCACGCCGCAGGCTTCACAGATATCTATGACGCTGACCTTCTCATAGGAGTGGGGCCCCACCAGTTCCTTCAGCGCGGCTGCCAGGACCCTCTTCGTCAAATTGGACTCAGCCATCTCTGTCACCTCGCTGTCGATCTTGAACCAGTATATCCAATCGCCGCCGGTTTTGCAAGGGGCTCCGCCGGGCGGCGCGGCGGCCGGGCCGTCAGGAGGGACTGCGCGGCGATTTCATGGCCCTGTGCCGCTTTCCACGCACAGGGCCAATTTTGTAACGTTTCTGCATAAAACTTCATGCGCTAAGAACGCACTACGAAAACAGGCAAAAGAGAGTGGCGCATGAAGTTTATGCGCATATGGGCCGTCCCGGCCCATGCGCTTTGATTTCATGGCCGTGCCGCTTTCAGTGGCACATGGCCAGTTTTGCTATGCTTTTGCATAGCAAAAAAACGTCGGAGCAAAGCAAGCTTTGCTCCGACGCTGGCGGAGAGAGAGGGATTCGAACCCTCGAGACGCTATTAACGCCTACACGATTTCCAATCGTGCGCCTTCGACCAACTCAGCCATCTCTCCATGAGCTGGACAACGTTGATTATTATAACGGCTTCTTGCCCATTCGTCAAGAGGGAAATGAGAAAACCTCGAAAAATTTTACCCTCGTTGCAATCCCCCGGCAACTATGTTATAACTGTACCATCTACCTACGGTCCCACAGCCGCAGTCAACAAAAGGAGTGTATCGCCATGGAACTCACCCGCGGGCAGGCCCTGGACCTGCTGAAGGAATACAACAAGGAGCCCTTCCACATCCGCCACGGCCTCACCGTGGAGGCCGTCATGGGCTGGTTCGCCAGGGAGCTTGGCTACGGGGAGGAGGCGGCCTTCTGGTCCAACGTGGGCCTCCTCCACGACCTGGACTTCGAGCGCTGGCCCGAGGAGCACTGCGTCAAGTCCCAGGAGCTCATGCGCCAGGCCGGATTGGACGAGGCCCTCATCCACGCCACCGCCAGCCACGGCTGGGGGGCGGTGTGCGACATCCAGCCCGAGCACGAGATGGAAAAGGTCCTCTTCGCCTGCGACGAGCTCACCGGACTCATCGGCGCCGCCGCCCTCATGCGCCCCTCCAAGAGCTGCGCCGACATGGAGCTCAAGTCCCTGAAAAAGAAGTTCAAGGACAAAAAGTTCGCCGCCGGCTGCTCCCGGGAGGTCATCCAAAAGGGCGCCGAGCTGCTGGGCTGGGACCTGGACAAGCTGCTGGACCTGACCCTCCGGGCCATGCAGGCCACCGAGGCCGAGGTAGAAGCCCAGATGGCCTGAGCCCATCCTCTCAACGCCATATCAGTAAAGGAGCCCATTTATGAACGAAAAACCGCCCCGCAAGCCCATGGGCAAGGGGACCCGTATCCTCATCAGCCTGGCCGTCACCCTGGTCTTCGGCCTCGTCTACTTCTATATCTCCCTCCCCGCCCTCAATCTCCAGGACGGCGCCTTCTACTCCTTCTTCTTCCTCCTGTGCCTGGTCTATGTGGTGGCCTCCCTCTTCACCTCCGGCTTCCGCATGGCCCCCGGCACCGGCATCCGGGAGTACGCCCGTTTCGTAAAGACCCAGTGCCTCCCGGTGGGCATCCTCATGGTGCTGATCCTCGCCGTGGGGCTCATCGGCAGCCTCATCTCCATGCCCATCTTCCGGGCCGGCGCCTACCGGGACCTGCTGGCCGTGGAGGACGGCAACTTTACCGCCGACATCACCCAGATCTCCTTCGACAAGATCCCCACCCTGGACCGCTCCTCCGCCGAGTACCTGGGGGACCGCCAGATGGGCACCCTCAGCGACATGGTGAGCCAGTTCGAGTACTCCAACGACTCCACCCAGATCAACTACCAGGGCCGGCCCGTCCGGGTGGCCCCCATCG
>DXDV01000288.1 GCA_019115345.1 Candidatus Intestinimonas stercorigallinarum
CGACCCCGGCGCGCCAATCGTCCCGTTATAAGACCACGTACTGTGGAGTAGGGGCGGCCTTCGGCCGCCCGCCGTAATGTGGGGTCCCTTTCTTCGTGGGGCGCGACGACCCCGGCGCGCCAATCGTCCCGTTATAAGACCACGTACTGTGGAGTAGGGGCGGCCTTCGGCCGCCCGCCCGGCCCGGCGTCATACCAGCAGGCGGATGGGAGGCGTCTCACTCCCCGTAGCCAATGTACTTTTCCAAAACATCCAGGGGGACCCGGGTACCGGAGGCGCTGCACACCCGGCGGAAGCCGTAGCGCTTGTAGAACCGCTGGGCCACCAGGTTGTCCGGGGCGCAGCGCAGGCGCAGGTACTCCCGGCCCAGGGGCCGGTAGACCGACACCGCCTGTCCGATGAGCTGCACCCCCAGCCCCCGCTTGCGGAAGGCGGGCAGCATGTAGACGAAGGGGATGCTGCCGATGCCCTTGTCGGCGTCCCGGCGCAGGTCCAGATGGAGGAGCCCCGCGGGCTCCTCCCCCAGCATGGCGCAGATCACCGAGTTGGGGTCGCAGCGCCACTGCTCCAGGGCGTCCTTGGCAAAGGCGTCCCCGTCGTAGTGGTCCCAGGAGCCGTGGATGTTGAGCCAGGCCTCCCCCCGGCACTGCCGGAAGAAGTCCTCCTCCCGCTCCATGTCCAGGGGCCGGAACCACATGTTGGCGTCGGCCAGGCTGCCGCTCTCCCGCTTCCACCACCGCTGCTTGGCGAAGGTGGAGATCTCCTCGGGGAGGTGGCTGGCGTCGTCGTGGAAGAGCACCCGGACGGCGTCCCCGTCAAACTGGAGCAGGGAGACGGCGGTGTTGTCGCTGTGGGGCAGCTTGGCCGACTCCTCGATGCTCAGGCCCTGAAAGACGGCCAGGGCGTTGCGGATGGCGGTGCCGTGGCAGACCACCGCCACCGTCTGGCCGGGGTGGTTGTGGGCGATCTGCCGGATGGCGGCGGACACCCGCCCCCGGAGCTGCTCAAAGGTCTCGCCCCCCTCCACCTGCCAGTCCCGGCTGGTGGCGTTGAACAGGGCGAGCTGCCGGCCGTCGGTCCGGGCCACCTCTCCCCAGGTCCGGTCCTCCCACACTCCCATGGACACCTCCCGCAGGGTCTTGCGGGTGGTGAGGGGCAGGCCCTTGGGCCCGTAGATGGCCTTGGCGGTGGCGCGGGTGCGGAAGAGGTCGCTGGAATACACCGCGTCCACATGGATGCCCTCGAACCGGTGGGCCAGGGCGGCGATCTGCCGGCAGCCGTTGTCGGTGACGAGGCTGTCATACTGCCCGTGGATGCGGCGGTAGAGGTTGCCCTCCGCCTCCGCGTGCCGGACCAGATAGATATTTGTCATGGGGTTCTCCTTCTCTCCTCGTTCTCAAACCCTCACCAGGGCCGGACGGCTCCGGTGAGCCGGCTGATGCGGTCCAGGCCCTGCTGCTCCCCGATGGCGGCCAGCTCGTCCCGGACCCGGACGGGGGCATAGGCGTCGGCAAAGGAGGCGGTGCCCACCGCCACCGCCGCGGCCCCGGCCAGCATGAGCTCGGCGGCGTCGGCGCCCTTGCTCACGCCGCCCATACCCAGAATGGGCACCTTGACGGCATTGGCCACCTCCCACACCATCCGCACCGCCACGGGCAGCACGGCAGGCCCGGAGAGGCCGCCGGTGTTCATCTTCAAAATGGGGCGGCGGGTGCTCACGTCGATGCGCATGCCCCGGATGGTGTTGATGAGGCTGATGGCGTCGGCCCCCGCCCCCTCCACCGCCCGGGCGATCTCGGTGATGTCGGTGACGTTGGGGGAGAGCTTCACCATCACGGGGACGGTGGCGCTCCTCTTGGCGATCTCGGTGACCTCGGCGGCCAGCTCCGGCTTGGTGCCGTAGGCCAGCCCCCCTGCCTTCACGTTGGGGCAGGAGATGTTGACCTCGATCATGTCCACCCCCGCCGCCGAGAGCTTCTCACACATACCGCCGTACTCCTCCGGGGTATTGCCGGAGATGTTGGCGATGATCTTCACGTCGTGCTTTTTGAGCTCGGGGAGCTCCTGAGCGATGAAGGCGTCCACGCCTGGGTTCTGGAGCCCCACGGAGTTGAGGATGCCCATGGGGGTCTCGGCGATCCGGGGGGCGGGGTTGCCCTCCCGGCGCAGAGGCGTGAGCCCCTTGACGCAGATGGCGCCCAGCTCGCTCAGGTCGAAAAACTGGCCGTACTCCCGGCCGAAGCCGAAGGTGCCGGAGGGGACAACAATGGGGTTTTTGAGCTCCACCCCGGCCAGATTCACCCGCAGGTCAGTCATTCCAGTCCACCTCCTTGGCGTTGAAGACGGGGCCGTCCTTGCAGACGTGCTTCCGGCTGCCGTCGGCCATGTCGCAGGCACAGACCAGACAGGCCCCCACGCCGCAGCCCATGCGCTCCTCCAGGGAAACCTGGCAGGCCACGCCGTGGGCGGCGCAGACCGCCGCCACCGCCTTGAGCATCCCCTTGGGACCGCAGGCCAGCACCGCCGGGGGGACCGGCTTTCCGGCGCAGGCGGCGCAGGCGGCGGAGGCGCGGGTCTGGTTCTGGAGGAACTCCTCCACCAGCTCGGTGACAAAACCCTTCCGGCCGGTGGAGCCGTCGTCGCTGATGACGCTCATGGAGCGGCAGCACTCGGCAAACTCATCGGTGAGCATCTGATGTCCCTGGTCCCGGAAGCCCAGGGCGGCGTGGGCCTCCGCCCCGGCGGCCGCCGCGGCCTGGGCCACGCCCAGCATGGGGGGCACGCCGATGCCGCCCCCCACCACCAGGAGCTTTTTCGAGGACACGTCGAAGCCGTGGCCCAGGGGGCCCAGCACGTCCAGCGCATCCCCGGCCTTCCGGCGGGAGAGCCACTCGGTCCCCTCTCCCCGGACCTCAAAGACCACCCGCAGGCTGGTCTTGTCCCAGGAGCAGATGGAGATGGGCCGGCGGAGCAGGCGGCTGTGGCCGCACTTGATGTGGACGAACTGGCCGCAGGACGTCTGGGCCGCCATCTCCTCCCCCACCTCCAGGGTGAGGGCATAGGCGAACTCGTTGAGGCGGACGGCCTCCGCCACGGTACAGATCTTCTGGACAGGCATCCAGAACCCTCCCTACTTCTTTTTCTCCTTGTCCCGCTCGATCCAGCGGGGGTCCCGGTAGAACTCGTACCGTCCGCACTGGGGGCACAGGTACAGGTCGGCCCGGGCGCACAGGTAGTTGAGCCGGGCCGGCAAGAGGGCCGGGCTCAGGTATTCCAGCGCCGCCCCGCAGGCGGGACAGCGCTTCTCCGTCGTTTCCTTCCGCTCTTCCATGCCGCGCCTCACATTTTCTCCGGGTCGCCGGGACAGAGCTCCTCCATGGTCCCCAAATCCATCACGCTGCCGCAGACGGGACACACCCGGTCCCGGCGGGGGAAGCCGCAGGTGGGACAGGGAAAGAGCTCCGCCGTGATCTCCCCCGCCGCAAGCCGGGCCCGGAGGCTCTGGAAAAAGTCCTGGGTCTCCCGCTCCTCGTTCCGCCGTCTGATCCGCTCCTCCTCCGGCTCATAGAGCTCGGCCCGGCCGCAGTCGGGACAGAGGTAGAGGTCCAGCTCCCGGCTGCCCAGGGGGCAGCGGCTGTCATATTCCAGCGCCCCGCCGCAGGCGGGACAGGTCTTTTTTTCCTCCATGACGGTCACCTACTTCTCCCAGTCCGGCTTTTTCCGCCGTCTGAAAAATCCCTTTTCCTCCCAGGGATCGTCCCTGGGCTTGGGCCGTCTCCGGGGCGGCTCCGGACTGGGGGCGGGCGGCGGCTCCGGCGGCGGCGTTTCCTCTTCCTCAGGCGTCTCCCCGCGCATCCAGTCCGGCTCCGGGGACTCCCGCTCCATCAGCCACAGGGCCTTCTCACATTCAGGGCAGTACCAGGCCCCCTCATAGCAGATGTTCCCGGAGAGGAGCACCCCCTCCAGGCCCTGCTCCCCCTCCTTGACCGGGCGCAGGGGAACGCCCCCCTTCTCGTCCCAGCCGGAGACTCTCCAGCGCCGCTCCACCTTGTCCAGAAGGACCCGGGCCTGCCCAAGCAGGCCCTCCTGTCCGCCGGACTCCGGTCCCTCCCCCGCCGGGGGCAGCCAGCGGTACGACCAGTGGACGGAGCCGACCCGCTTGGTCTGCATGGCCCCCGGGACCATATCTCTGCCGCAGAATGGGCACTTCATGGCCTTACCGGATGGTCACGTACCGGCCGATGGCGTCCCGCATGTCCACCGCGGCGGCCCGGGCGGCCTCCTGGTAGTCGGTCCCGTCCCCGCCGGTCTTCTGCCAGGCGCACATGATGGACCGGGAGGCGTTGACGATGGCGCCGCGGCCCTCCTGGTCAAAGGCGTACTGCACATCCTCTGCGGTGCCGCCCTGGGCGCCGTAGCCGGGGACCAGGAAGAAGGTGTGGGGCAGCCGGGCCCGCAGCTCCCGGAGCTCCTCGGGCCAGGTGGCGCCGGTGACCGCCCCGGCCAGGCCGTAGCCGTATTTCCCCTGGGTGCCCTCCCCCAGCTTCTCGGCCATGTCGCCCAGGAGCTGGTAGACCAGCTTGTCTCCGGCGGTCAGGTTCTGGAGCTCGCCGGAGCCGGGGTTGGAGGTCTTGGCCAGGAGGAAGAGGCACTTATCGTACTTCTTGCAGGTCTCCACGAAGGGGCCCACCGTATCGGAGCCCATGTAGCCGTTGAGGGTGACGCAGTCGGCGCCGAAAGCGGTGAGGGCGGCGCCGCCCACCTGGGTCTCCCCCAGCCAGGCGTCGGCGTAGGCCTGGGCGGTGGAGCCGATGTCCCCCCGCTTGATGTCCGCGATGACGAAGAGGCCCTGCTCCTTGGCGTAGGCGATGGTCTTTTCCATGACGGCCAGGCCCTGCCAGCCCAGCCGCTCGTAGTAGGCGGCCTGGGGCTTCACGGCGGGGACCACGTCCTTGAGGGCGTCGATGAGGCCCTTGTTGAACTGCCACACCGCCTCGGCGGCCCCGGCCAGGGTCTCGCCCTTTTCGGCGTAGGCGGCCTTCAGGATGTGGGGCGGGATCTGCTCCGGCTTGGGGTCCAGCCCCGCCACGGTGGGGTTCTGCCTGGCAATGATCTTCTCCTGCAATACGTCAAACGACATCTCTACGTCCTCCCTTATCTGTCTTCATAGACGATTTTTCCGCCTACGATGGTGTATTTCACTCTGCCCATCAGCGCCCGTCCGGCAAAGGGGGTGTTGCGCCCCTTGGAGGCGAACTGCTCCGGGTCCACCGTCCAGGTCTCATAGGGGTCGAAGACGGTGAAGTCGGCCTCTCCCCCCAGGCTCAGCCGGCCCTTGGGGATGCCCAGGATACAGGCCGGATTGAAGGTCATCTTCTTCAGGATGTCGGAGAGGTCCATCTCGCCAGTATGGTAGAGGGCGGTGAGGGTTGCCCCCAGCGAGGTCTCCAGGCCCACCATGCCGCTGGGCGCTTCCGGGAGCGCCCTGGCCTTCTCCTCGGCGGAGTGGGGGGCGTGGTCGGTGGCGATGACGTCGATGGTGCCGTCCTTGAGTCCGGCGATGATGGCCTCCACGTCCTGCCGGGTCCGCAGGGGGGGATTGACCCGGGCCATGGCGCCCTGGGTGAGGATCTCGTCCTCGGTGAAGGTGAAGTACTGGGGGCAGGTCTCGCAGGTGATGGGCGCCCCCCGCTTCTTGAACTGCCGGACGATGTCCACGCTGCCGGCGGTGGAGATGTGGCAGATGTGGACCGCCGCCCCCGTCTCCTCGGAGAGCATGGCGTCCCGCATGACCATCAGCTCCTCGGCGATGGCCGGCCGGCCGGGCAGGTCCAGGGCCCGGGAGACCCGGCCCTCGTTGACGGCGTAGTTGCGCACCATGTCGGCGTCCTCGCAGTGGGAGAGGATGGTGAGGCCCAGCCGCTTGGCGCGGATGAGGGCATCCCGCATGAGGTTGGCGTTCTGGATGGGCATGCCGTCGTCGGAGAGGGCCACCGCGCCGGCCTCCTTCAGGGCCTGGGCGTCGGTGAGCGCCTCCCCCTGCTCCCCCACCGTCACCGCGCCGATGGGCCACACCCGCACCCCGCAGGACTCGGCGGACCGGCGGAGGATGTAGCGCACCAGCTCGGGGTCGTCCACGGCGGGCTTGGTGTTGGGCATACAGGCCAGAGAGGTGATGCCGCCCCGGGCGGCGGCGGCGGTGCCGGTGGAGATGTCCTCCTTATACTCCAGGCCGGGCTCCCGCAGGTGGACGTGCATGTCCACCAGTCCGGCACACACGGTAAGGCCCCTGGCGTCGATGATCTGGGCGTCCTGCTCCCGCAGGTCGCTGCCGATCACCGCCAGTTTTCCATCCTCAATGAGAATGTCCATCACGCCGCCAATGCCCCCCACGGGGTCGACCAGGCGGCCTTTTTGGATGAGAAGCTTCACGTTACTGCTCCTTTCCGGTGGTTGTGGCCCGCCGCCGGATGGTCCGGCGGGCTCCGGACACAACAAAGGAGGGACCGGCCGGTCCGCTCCCCTGGGATGTTTTCTCCGGCGGCGGGCTCCCTGCGCCCCTTTCCGCCGATATGCCTCAATTATAGAAGATATGCCTTCGTTTGGCAATGAATTTTTCGTGAATCCTGGGCACAATAAGGACGGAATTCGTCCAAAGGAGGGAACAGACATGGAAAACAGACACACACTCCGCAACATCGGCCTTGGGATGGCCGCCGGAGCCGCCCTGGGGATGCTGATGGCGCCCCAGAAGAGGAACCTGAAGGCCACCGCGAAAAAAGCCGTCCGGGCGGTGGAGCACGCCGCCGAAAACATGACCCGGGACCTGGGGATGTAAGGGACCTCCACTGGGAAGGCGCGCATGAAACTTCATGCGCTAAGAGCGCGCTGTGAAAACAGGCAAAAGAGAGCGGCGCATGAAGTTTATGCGCATATGGGCCGTCTCGGCCCGTGCGCTTTGATTTCATGGCCGTGCCGCTGAAAGCGGCACATGGCCAATTTTGCTATGCTTTTGCATAGCAAAAAACTGCCGGTCCTGACGGACCGGCAGTTCCAGGCTGTCGAAAAACCCGGCTATGCGTCAAGCATACGCCGGGTTTGGGTCATGTAGCGGCCAAAGAAGGAGTATGCAGAGAGAGGCAAGGCTCTCCTGGCACAGCCACCTGGCCAGTTTTTTGAGATTCA
>DXDV01000289.1 GCA_019115345.1 Candidatus Intestinimonas stercorigallinarum
CTCTACCGGGAGAAGGTGCCGGTGGTCATCGGCTTCGAGGGCTGGGACGCCGCCGGCAAGGGGGGCGCCATCCGCCGCCTCTCCTGGGCCCTGGACCCCCGGGGCTTCGACGTGGTGCCCATCGCCGCCCCCACAAAGGACGAGCTGGACCGGCACTACCTGTGGCGGTTCTGGCGGCAGCTCCCCAAGGACGGCCACATCGTCCTCTTCGACCGGACCTGGTACGGCCGGGTCATGGTGGAGCGGGTGGAGGGCTTTGCCCCGGAGGAGCGCTGGCGCATGGCCTACGACGAGATCAACGAATTCGAGCGGAGCCTCGCCCGCTGGGGGGCGGTGGTGCTGAAGTTCTGGCTCCACATCGACCAAGACGAGCAGCTCCGCCGCTTCCGGGACCGGGAGAACACCCCGGAGAAGCGGTACAAGATCACCGCCGAGGACTGGCGCAACCGGGAGAAGTGGCCGGCCTACCAGACGGCGGTGGACGAGATGCTCCAGAGGACCTCTACCCGCTCCGCCCCCTGGATCGTGGTGGAGGGCAACGACAAGAAATACGCCCGGCTCAAGGTGCTGCGCGCCGTGCGCGAGGCCCTGGAGGAGCGGCTGGAGGGCTGAGGGCGGGGGAGACCTCGCCCTGCAGGCTGTCGAAAAAGTCCCCCAGGGGACTTTTTCGACAGCCTACATCCCGTTCCTTTCCCGCCCTTTTTGTAACCAACTGAAGGTGGACAGCCCTGAGCCGGGGTGCTACAATAGTGTCTGCTGAATCAGCCGCTTGGCGGCTGATTCGCGCGGCAATAGGCCGCGGCTTTCGAGGCGTTTGGCTTTGAGCGGCGCCATTGCGATGGAATGACCTGATACGGCAAAGGAGAAACTTGACCCATGAACACGAAACTGCCTGTACGCGCGGCGGCCCTGGTGCTGGGGCTGACCCTGGCGCTGAGCCCCATGGCCGGCGCCATCACCGTGGACGAGGCCCGGGAGCTGCTCCGGGAGAACTACATCGACGAGATCCCCGAGGAGATCCTGGCCCTGCCCACCATCGACGAGATCACCGACGCCCTGGGAGATCCCTACACCTACTACATGACGGCGGAGGAGTACGCCGCCTTCCAGAGCGACATGGACGGCACCGACGTGGTGGGCATCGGCGTCATGGTGGAAAAGACGGCCGACGGCCTGCTGGTGAGCAGCGTGGCCCCGGAGACCCCCGCCGCCCGGGCGGGACTGCGGATCGGCGACCTCATCGTGGCCGCCGACGGTACTACCATCCAGGAGGCGGGCACCCCCGACGCCCTGGCCGCCCTCATCACCGGCGAGGCGGGCACCGATGTGACCATCACCATCCTCCGGGAGGAGGAGGAGCTGAGCCTCACCCTGACCCGGGAGGCGGTGGTCTTTCCCACCGTCACCGGCGAGGTGGTGGACGAGCACATCGGCTGGCTCCACTGCACCAGCTTCGGAACGGACAGCGGCGCCTATTTCCAGACCTACATCACCGAGGAGGACGAGGCCGCCGACCGCTGGGTGATCGACCTGCGGAGCAACCCCGGCGGGGCGGCCACGGCGGTGATCGAGGCGGTGGGCCATGTGCTGGGCAACTACGACGTAGCCTACCTGGTGGACCGCCAGGGGAGCCTGAGCGTCTGGCGGCCCAACCCCTTCCCGGTGGAGATCCCCGGCCTCATCCAGGAGCCCCTGGTGGTGCTGGTGGACGGCAACTCGGCCAGTGCCGCCGAGCTCTTCGCCGCCGCCATGCGGGACTATCACTACGGCCTCATCATCGGCACCCGCACCTTCGGCAAGGGCATCGCCCAGAACGTCTTTGAGCAGTCCGACGGCTCCGCCTTCAAGATCACCACCCACCGCTACTACTCCCCCGACTACGTGACCCCCGACCGCTCCGGCGTGCTGCCCCACCTGGTGGTGGACGCCAACCTGGCCGACGAGGTGGCCCGGCTGCTGTGCGGCGAGACGGTGGAGGAGCCCTCTGCGGACGTGCTGGTCCTGGAGCTGGCCGGCGAGACCTGGTACGTCCACCGGGAGGAGGCGGTGAGCGAGGACTACGCCCCCGCCTTCGCCGAGCTGCTGGCCGCCCTGGCCCCCGAGACCCCCATGACCCTGGACGGGGAGGCGGTCACCCCGGCGGAGGTGTCCGAGGCCTGGGATGTGACCTATGTCTCCCGCTGGTTCGACGACGTGGCAGAGTCCCCCTACGGCGACGAGATCAACGCCCTGGCCGCCCTGGGCGTGCTCCAGGGCAACGAGACCGGCGGCTTTGACCCCCTGGGGCAGCTCACCCGGGCCGAGCTGGTGTCCATGATGGTCCAGGCCATGGGCTACTGGTGCTGGGAGAGCCAGGGGAGCGCCCCCTTCACCGACGTGACCGGAGAGGAGTGGTACGCCACCGCTCTGGACATCGCCTACAACCTTGGGCTCATCCAGGGGGACGAGAGCGGCGCCTTCCGCCCCGACGACTTGGTGGACCACCAGCAGTTTTTGACCATCCTGACCCGGATGGGCGCCCGCGCCGACCTGTCCATTGAGAGCCGCATGGAGCAGGTGACCGAAGAGGAGCTGGCCGATCCGGCGGTGCAGGGCTACGACGCCTGGGCCCGTTCCGCCGTGGTGACGGCGGAGGACCTGGAGTTCCTGGCCGTCCCCCTGGAGGAGCTGGACCCCCACGCCCCCACCACCCGGGAGGAGGCCGCCGCCATGCTCTACCGGATGCTGGACTACATCGGCATCCTCACCCCGGCGGTGACGGCGGAGTGACCGCCCTGCCAAAAAAAGGCGGGAACCATTTCCCCGCTTCTTCGTCCAAAGAGGCAGAACCACTGAATAAGGAGGATCTTTCCACATGAAGCAGAAAAGAGTGTTGACCGCCGCGCTGTCGGCGGTGCTGGCCCTCTCCCTGATGTCGCCCGCCCTGGCGGCGGAGGAGACCGCCGCCCCCGAGACCGGCGTGGCGCTGACCTATGAGGTGGTCCAGCGGGGGGAGGAGTTCCCCATCCGGGTGTGGGGCTCCGTCACCGAGCTGGGGGAGCTGAGCCTTACCCTGGAAAACAGCAACGAGAGCGACCAGTACCAGAAGGTGGTGGTCAATGTGGACGAGGACAGCCTTATCCTGGACGCCGTCACCGGCGAGGTCCGGAGCTTCTCCGACATCCAGATGGGTGAGACCGTCTATGCCTGGGTGGGTCCGGCCATGACCCGGAGCCTGCCCCCCATCAGCACCGGCCGGGTCCTGCTGTGCGGCATCCCCGCCGACTACGCCGTCCCCTCCTACGCCGAGGTGGAGACCGTCACCGAGACGGAGGACGGTCTGGACGTCTACACGAACGACGGCGTGATCCTCCACCTGGGGGCCGACACCGAGTATCTGGCCGCCCCCGGTGAGGAGGAGCCCCTCACCGCCGGAGATATCGTTCCCGGCGCCCGGCTGCTCTCCTGGTACAGCGTGACCACCTTGAGCCTGCCCGCCCAGGCCGCGCCCACCAAGGTGATGGTTTTCCCCTCCGCCTACGCCGGCTGGGTGTCCGTCCACGGGCTGGAGATCGCCCTCAACGGCGAGTCCCTGGTCCTGGAGGGGGCCTTCGCTCCCAAGGTGGAGGAGGACCGTCTGCTGGTGCCCATGCGCCCCCTGGCCGAGGCCCTGGGCTGTGAGGTGAGCTGGGAGCCCTACACCAACCAGGTCACCGTCACCCGGGAGGGGACGGAGGTCTACCGCTTCACCATCGGCGCCGACCAGGCTGTCCAGGGTGAGGTCACCATGGGCCTGGTGTCCGCCGCCGAGGCGGTGGATGGGGTCACCTTCCTGGCCCTGGACGACCTCATCGTCCTCCACGACCTGAAGCTGGCCGACGGCTGAGGGCCGCCGGACCGGCAGACAGTAAAAGGCCCCCACCGAAAGGGCGGAGGCCGATCGCAAATTGAAACAATGTGGGCGTTGAGGAGACCGGTCCTCGACGCCCACATTGTTGTAATGCGTATTTCCACTGGCGCGTCACAACGCGACAGTGGAAATACGCATGAAAACAATGGCTGAATTCCATAAAGTGGTTATCCCTTTTACTAAGCCATCACCGAGCAGGCGGCAGCGTGGATCGATCGCTGAGTCAGCAAGCCGCCGAAAGAGCGGCGGCTGAAGCGGGCGGTATTCCGCTGTCCCATGGTGGACCGGATGCGCCGGAGCATGGACCATCTGGTCTTATAGGTGACTCCGATCTGGCCGGACAACAGGACGGCAGAGATCCCGCGCTTGTCCTGGAAGAAGAGATAGAAGGCCAGGAACCACTGTGGCTGATTATAAGGGATAACCACTTTTTCAACTCTGCAACGGGCCCCGAACGAAACGAGGACTTTCCCGAAAGCCTGACATAAATCACGGTCGAGGTGTATGAGCCCTCCGGGCGGCGCCATCCTTTATCCCCTTT
>DXDV01000290.1 GCA_019115345.1 Candidatus Intestinimonas stercorigallinarum
TGCATCCCGTTACTTTCCCGCCCTAGAGAGGGCGGAAAAGTCCTCGCTTTGCTCGCCGCAGCCCTTGCCCTGCAAGGACTGCGGGGGATGTCATCCCATTCGAGGCGGGCTGCCGCCCCCTCGAGCTCCCCCGCGTCACCGTGACACACTTGCCGTCTTACGGAGGTTTTTGGAAGCCTTTGGGGATAGGTTCAGCCGAAGAGCTCAGCCAGACGCTCCGTGAAGGGCGGGTGGATGACCCCCTTTTCGGTGACGATGCCGGTGAGGAGCCGGTGGGGCGTGACGTCAAAGGCCGGGTTGTGAACCAGCACCCCCTCCGGGGCGGTCTGCACGCCGGCGAAGTGGGTGACCTCCTCCGGCGCCCGCTCCTCGATGACGATGTGGCTCCCGTCGGGGATGGACATGTCGATGGTGGAGGAGGGGAGGACGGTGTAGAAGGGGATGCCGTGGTAGTTGGCCAGCACCGCCAGGCTGTATGTGCCGATCTTGTTGGCGAAATCGCCGTTGCGGGCCATGCGGTCGCAGCCCAGGAAGATCAGGTCGATCTTTCCCTGGGCCATGAGGGAGGCGGCCATGCTGTCGGTGATGAGGGTGGCGGGGATGCCGTCCTTCACCAGCTCCCAGGCGGTGAGCCGGGCCCCCTGGAGGAGGGGGCGGGTCTCGTCGCAGTAGACCATCTCCACATGTCCGGCGGCGTGGGCCGCCCGGACCACCCCCAGCGCGGTGCCGTAGCCGCCGGTGGCGATGGCCCCGGCGTTGCAGTGGGTGAGGATGCGGGCGCCCGGCGGCACCAGCTCGGCGCCGCAGCGGCCGATCTTCCGGTTCATGGCGATGTCCTCCCGGTGGATGGCCTCGGCCTCCCGGATGAGGACGGGGATGGCTCCGGCATCGCCCCCGGCGGCGGAGAGGGTGAGCTTCATCCGGTCCAGGGACCAGAAGAGGTTGACCGCCGTGGGACGGCTGGCGGCCAGCGCTCTCGCGGCCTTGTCCATGGCGGCGCGGAAGTCCCGGGGCTCCAGGGTCTGGAACTCCAGGGCGGCCAGGCACACGGCGTAGGCGGCGGCCACGCCGATGGCGGGGGCCCCGCGGACCACCAGGCGGCGGATGGCCTCCGCCACCGCCCGATAGTCGGTATAGTCGTTCCAGACCTCCTCCACAGGGAGCCGGGTCTGATCGAGAAGGGCAAGGGAGTCCCCCTGCCAGCGAATGGCGTCCATACAGCAGACCTCCTTATCAAGCGAGAAATGGCTGGATCCCATGAAAGCGGCTCCTTTGAGCCGGTTTTATGGAATTGCGCGGCTGCCGCCGCGGGAATAAACCGATGTTCGGTTGATTCCGCAGACATTATGATACCACATTGTGAAGCGGGAGTAAACGAATGATAGACATATCCGTGTCAAACGTCAGCAAAGAATTTGAAGTGGGCCGGAAGATCCTGGACGGGCTCACCTTCCAGGTGGACACCGGGGAGCGGGTGGGCCTGCTGGGAAAGAACGGGGCGGGCAAGACCACCCTCTTCCGCATCCTCACCGGGGAGCTGGAGCCCGACGAGGGCCAGGTCTCGGTGGCGGCGGGCAAGCGGGTGGGCCTCATCTCCCAGATCCCCGTCTACCCCGCCGGCCACACGGTGGAGATGGTCCTCCGGGGGGCCTTCCAGCGGCTGAAGGCCATGGAGGAGGAGATGGAGCGCCTCACCGCCCGGATGGCGGCGGGGGAGAGCGACCCCGCCCTCCTGCGCCGGTACGACGCCCTTGCCGCCGCCTTCGAGTCCGGCGGCGGCTACGACACCGAGACCCCCCTCAACAAGGTGTGCAACGGTCTGGACATCTCCCCCGACATGCGGGAGCGGGCCTTTTCCGACCTCTCCGGCGGGGAAAAGACCCGGGTGAACCTGGGCCGGCTCATCCTGGAGGACACCGACGTGCTGCTGCTGGACGAGCCCACCAACCACCTGGACCTGCGCTGCACCGAGTGGCTGGAGGACTACCTCTCCCGCTTCAAGGGCACCGTCCTCACCATCTCCCACGACCGCTGGTTCCTGGATAAGGTGGTCAGCCGGGTGGTGGAGCTGGAAAACGGCAGAGCGGAGTTCTACGCCGGCAATTACAGCTTCTACGTGGAGGAGAAGGAGCGCCGCTACCAGGAAAGGCTCAGGCAGTATGAGAAGGAGCAGGCCAAGATCCAGCAGCTCCAGACGGCGGCGGACAAGCTCCACCTGTGGGCCTTCATGGGCAACGACAAGCTCCACAAGCGGGCCTTCTCCATGGAAAAGCGCATTGAGCGCCTGCGCAGGACCGACAAGCCCCGGAAGGACCGGAAGCTGGAGGTCAAGTTCGGGGAGCGGGAGTTCCGGGGGGACGAGGTCCTGGTCATCAAGGGCCTGAAGAAGTCCTTCGGGGACCGGACCCTCTTCCGGGATGTGGACCTGGAGGTGACGGGGGGCGAGCGCATCGCCCTGCTGGGGGACAACGGCACCGGCAAGTCCACCCTCATCAAGCTCATCTTGGGAGAGGAGGCCCCCGACGAGGGCAAGATCCGCCTGGGCCCCACGGTGCGGACCGGCTACCTGCCCCAGATCATCCACTTCGACCGGCCCGACCGGAACCTGGTGGACACCATGCTCTACGCCCAGAACTGCTCCACCCAGGAAGCCCGGGACCGGCTGGCCGCCTTCGACTTCCGGGGGGAGGACGTGTTCAAGAGCGTCTCCACCCTCTCCGGCGGGGAGCAGTCCCGGCTGCGGCTGTGTATGCTCATGGACCATAAGATCAACCTCCTCATCCTGGACGAGCCCACCAACCACCTGGACCTCAACTCCCGGGAGTGGATCGAGGAGGCGGTGGCCGACTACACTGGCAACCTCCTCTTTGTCTCCCACGACCGGTATTTCATCCACCAGTTCGCCACCCGGATCTGGATGCTGGAGGACGGGAAGATCACCGACTTCGACGGCACCTTTGAAGAATACCGGGCCTGGCGGGACAAAAAGCTGCCGGCGCCGCCCCCCAAGAAGGGGGAGGAGCCGGTGAAAAAGGAAAAGCCCAGGCGCACCGGCGGCACCAAGCTGCTGGAGAAGGAGGTGGCCGCCGCCGAGCGGGAGGTCACCCGCGCGGAGGAGCGGATGTACGACCTCACCCAGGAGATCGAGGCCTCCGGCAGCGACTACCTCAAGCTCACCGAGCTCTACGAGCAGCGGGAGGCCCTGGAGGAGGAGATCGCCCACCTCTACGCCGTCTGGGAGCGGCTGAGCGCCGAGCTGGAGGAGGCGAAGGCGGAGTGAACACAAGACCCTACCGGCCCTATCAGGGCGCGGGGCGCTGGGGCGGCATACTGGTGGGACTGGGCGTCCTCCTGCTGCTCGCCGCCCTGGGGATGTTCCTGCTCGCCCCCTTCAGCCTGCAAAAGTTCGCCGCCTTCCCGGCGGCGGGGGGCGTCTTTCTGGTCCTCTACGGCCTCACCGCCCGGTGCCCGGCCGCCACAGGGCGGGTGCTGCGCCGCGTCCTGCTGGCGCTGCTGGCCCTGGCCCTCCTGGGCTTCGCCGCGCTGGAGGCGGCGGTGCTGCTGGGGGACCGGACCGAGATCGCCCAGGGGGAGGGGGAGCCGGAGGTCATGGTGATCTTCGGCTGCCAGGTGAAGCCCTGGGGGCCCTCGCAGCTCCTCCAGGACCGGCTGGACGCCGCCCTTGCCTATCTGGCCGGCCACCCGGACATGACGGTGGTGGTCTCCGGCGGCCAGGGCCCCGACGAGCCCATGAGCGAGGCCCAGTGCATGTACGACTATCTGACGGCCCACGGCGTGGACGGGGAGAACATCGTGCTGGAGGACAGGTCCAGCAACACCTGGGAGAACATTCAGTACACCCAGGACCTCTTTCAGGACGGCACGGTGGAGCCCACCGGCAAGATCCTGGCCGTGTCCAACGGCTTCCACCTCGCCCGCATCCGGCTGCTGTGGAGCCGGGAGTGGGAGGGGAGCTGCACCCTCTCCACCCTGGCGGCCCCCTCCAGCCACCTGCCCTCCCGGCTGTCCATGTACCTCCGGGAGCCCTTTGCCCTGGCAAAGTCCTGGCTGCTGGACCGGTGATTTTATCCTGTCAAATGAGGTTACGCTATGCTGGAAGAAAAACTCAAGGCATTGGAACAGCAATACGCCGAGCTGGAGGCCCGGCTGGCCGCCCCGGAGACCTACGGCGACCCGGCCAGGGTGGCCCGGCTCAACAAGGAGCAGCGGGAGCTGGAGCCGGTGGTCACCGCCTACCGGACCTACGCCAGGCGGCGGCAGGACCTCCGGGAGGCGGAGGCCCTGCTGTCCGACCCGGACATGAAGGAGCTGGCCCAGGAGGAGTACGCCGCCGCCAAGGCCGACCTGACGGAGCTGGAGGAGCGGCTGAAGGTCCTCCTCCTCCCCCGGGACCCCAACGACGATAAGAACGTCATCGTGGAGATCCGGGCCGGGGTGGGGGGCGAGGAGGCCGCCCTCTTCGCCCACTCCCTCTACCGCATGTACACCATGTACGCCGAGTCCCGCCGCTGGCGGGTGGAGGTGGACTCGGTGAACGAGACCGAGCTGGGCGGCGTGAAGGAGATCTGCTTCACCATCGACGGGGACGGGGCGTACAGCCGCCTGAAATTTGAAAGCGGCGTCCACCGGGTCCAGCGGGTGCCCGAGACCGAGTCGGGGGGGCGCATCCATACCTCCACCGCCACGGTGGCGGTGCTGCCCGAGGTGGACGAGGTGGACTTCCAGCTCGACCCCGCCGACATCGAGATGCAGGTCTTTCGCTCCTCGGGGGCGGGGGGCCAGCACGTGAACAAGACCTCCTCCGCCGTGCGGCTCATCCACAAGCCCACCGGCACCGTGGTGGAGTGCCAGCAGGAGCGCAGCCAGTTCCAGAACCGGGACAAGGCCATGCAGCTCCTCCGGTCCCGGCTCTACGAGGAGAAGGTCCGGGAGCAGGAGGCCTCGGTGACGGCGGAGCGCCGCAGCCAGGTGGGCACCGGCATGCGCAACGAGCGCATCCGCACCTACAACTTCCCCCAGGGGCGGGTCACCGATCACCGGATCGGCCTCACCCTCTATCAGATCGACGACATCATGAACGGCGGGCTGGACGAGGTCATCGACGGCCTGGTCACCGCCGACCAGGCCGAGCGCATGAAGGCCGGTCAAGAGGAATAAAAGGAGATCGAAGAACATGGAACTGCTGATCCATTTCACCGCCCTGCCGGAGGGCCTCACCCTGGAGGACGTGAAGGCCGACCTGGCCGGACTGCTGGAGGACGACGGCTGGCTCACCGCCTCCGGCCCGGCCCACATCGAGCTGGAGCTGGAGGACGAGAGGGTGAACCCCAAGTACGGCATCCTCACCGTGAAGGGCTACCTGCAAAAGGCGAAGTTCGCCCCGGACACCACCATCGAGCTGGCCGGCGTGCCGGTGGGCATCTACGAGTGAGGGAGGGACCACGATATGAAAACGGCCATTTCCATCCTGAACATCGTCTTTGGCGCCCTTCTCATCGCCGCCGGTGTGGTGAGCCTGGCGCTCACCTGCCGGGAGCGGAGCCGGGAGGACTGGCGCTGAGCCGAAGAGATTGAGGCGAAAGAGCATGAAAACAGAGAGACTGACCGCCGCCGACGTGGAGCGGGCGGCGGAGATCCTGCGGCGGGGGGGCCTGCTGGGCATCCCCACCGAGACGGTGTACGGCCTGGGGGCCAACGGCCTGGACGAGGAGGCGGTGGCCCGTATCTTCGCGGCCAAGGGCCGGCCCCAGGACAACCCCCTCATCCTCCACATCCCCTCGGCGGACTGGCTGGAGCGGTACTGCGAGGCCGTCCCCGCCGCCTACACCCTGGCGGAGCGGTTCTGGCCGGGGCCCCTCACCATGATCCTGGCCCGGAAGCCGGCGGTGCCCGACGCGGTCACCGCCGGGCTGGACACCGTGGGCATGCGCTGCCCGGCCCACCCCCTGTGCCGGGCCATCATCGCCGCCGCCGGGGTGCCGGTGGCGGCCCCCTCGGGGAACACCTCCGGCCGGCCCAGCCCCACCAGCATGGCCGACATGCTGGAGGACATGGAGGGGAAGATCGACGGCATCGTGGACGGCGGCCCCTGCGCCGTGGGGGTGGAGTCCACCATCCTCGACCTCACCGAGCAGCCCCCCCGGCTGCTGCGGCCCGGCGGCGTCACCCTGGAGGAGCTCCGGGCCGTCCTGGGGGAGGTGGCGGTGGACCCGGCGGTCACCCGGCTCATGGGGGAGGGGGAGCGCCCCCGGGCCCCCGGCATGAAGTACCGCCACTACGCCCCCAAGGCCCCCGTCACCGTGGTGAAGGGGGACGCGGCGGCCACCGCCGCCTACATCCAGTCCCGCCTGAAGGCGGGCGAGGGCGTGGTCTGCTTCGACGAGTTCGCCGGGCTGTACGCCGGCCACCAGGTGGAAAGGCTGGGACCGGCGGACGACAAGGCCGCCCAGGCCCGCAACGTCTTTGACGCCCTCCGGGCCTTCGACGGCACCGGCGTCACCGCCATCTGGTCCCAGTGCCCCGACGAGGCCGGGCTGGGCCTGGCCGTCTCCAACCGGCTGGGCAAGGCGGCGGGCTTCCACATCATCGACCTGACCGGAAGCCGTAGACGAAGCGGGGAAAATGGTGTATGATATGATTTGGCTGTGATGCCGGAGAAGGGGGGAGCGCCGTGCAGGTGGTCAACCTGGCGCTGGCCCTCCGGCTGCGCTGTGCCCTGAGGAAAATGGAGGTCCCCGTATGGGAGGAGGTCCAGATATGAAGATCATCGGCATCACCGGCCCCACCGGGGCGGGCAAGACCACGGCCCTGAACGCCCTCACGTCCCTGGGGGCCTGCGTCATCGACGCCGACGCGGTGTACCACCGGCTGCTGGAGGAGAGCGCCCCCCTGCGGGAGGCCCTCATCCAGCGCTTTGGAGATATCCGCGGCGGGTCGGGCAAAATAGACCGGAAGAAGCTGGGGAACGTGGTCTTTGCCGACCCCGCCGCCCTGGCCGACCTCAACGCCATCACCCACCGCTTCGTGGGGGAGGCCATCGACCGGCTCTTGCGGGGCGCGGCGGAGTCCGGCGCGCCCGCCGCCGCCATCGACGCCATCGCCCTCGTGGAAAGCGGCCTGGGGGAGCGGTGTGACGCCGTGGTGGGGGTCATCGCCCCGGCGGAGTTGCGGGTGAGGCGGATCATGGCCCGGGAGGGCATCTCGGAGGAGTACGCCCGCAAGCGGGTGAGCGCCCAGAAGGGGGAGGACTTCTTCCGGGAAAACTGCGGCTATGTGCTGGAAAATACAGAGGACGACACGCCGGAGGCCTTCGGAAGCCGCGCGCTGGTCCTCTTTACCGAAATCTTAGATCGTTGAACAGGAGGTCATTCCCATGGAAGAGAAGAAAACGGCCGGCGACCTGCGCCGGGACGCGCTGCTGTACCGCCCCAAGAACGGCTGGGACCGGATCACCCCCGCCCAGGAGGGGGAGCTGAAGGGCTACTGCGAGGCGTATAAAAAGTTTCTGGACGACGGCATGACCGAGCGGGAGGCGGTGGACGCCGCCATCGCCCTGGCCGAGGCCAAGGGCTTCAAGCCCTTTGTCCGGGGCATGGAGCTCAAGGCCGGCGACAAGATCTACCGCTCCAACCGGGGCAAGGCCGTCATGCTGGCCGTGGTGGGCAGCGAGTCCCTGGACCAGGGCGTCAACATCTGCGCCGCCCACATCGACTCCCCCCGCCTGGACCTGAAGCCCAACCCCCTCTATGAGGACGCCGAGCTGGCCTTCTTCAAGACCCACTACTACGGCGGCATCCGCAAGTACCAGTGGGTGACCATCCCCCTGGAGCTCCACGGCGTGGTGGCCCTGAAGGACGGCTCCACCGTGAAGGTGGTGGTGGGGCCCGCCGCCGGAGACCCGGTGTTCACCATCGACGACCTGCTGCCCCACCTGGGGGCCGAGCAGTCCAAGAAGCCCCTGGGGGAGGCCATTCCCGGCGAGAACCTCAACGTCCTCATCGGCAGCCGCCCCTTCGCCGGAGACGAGGGCGCCGACCGGGTGAAGCTGGCCGTCATGGACATCCTCAACCAGAAGTACGGCATCCTGGAGGAGGACTTCATCTCCGCCGAGCTGGAGGTGGTCCCCGCCTTCCGGGCCTCCGACGTGGGCTTTGACCGCTCCCTCATCGGCGCCTACGGCCACGACGACCGGGTGTGCGCCTACGCCGCCCTGGCCGGCCTGCTGGACCTGGAGGAGGTTCCCGCCAAGACCGCCGTGTGCATGCTGGCCGACAAGGAGGAGATCGGCTCCGAGGGCGTCAGCGGCATGCAGTCCGCCGCCTTCGACACCTTCATGTCCGACCTGTGCGACGGCCAGAAGGTCCCCCTGAAGGTCTGCTATGAGAAGTCCTTCTGCCTCTCCGCCGACGTCACCGCCGCCTTTGACCCCAACTTCCCCGAGGTCTATGAAAAGCGCAACAGCGCCAGGGTCAACTACGGCGTGGGCCTGTGCAAGTACACCGGCGCCCGGGGCAAGTCCGGCTCCTCCGACGCCTCCGCCGAGGTGGTGGCCAAGGTCCGGGCCGTGCTGGACGGCGCCGGGGTAGTGTGGCAGATGGCCGAGCTGGGCAAGGTGGACGCCGGCGGCGGCGGCACCGTGGCCTGCTATATGGCCAACCGGGACATCGACACCCTGGACGCCGGTGTGCCGGTGCTGAGCATGCACGCCCCCTTCGAGACCGTCTCCAAGCTGGACTGCTACATGACCTACGCGGCCATGAAGGCGGTCTACCGCTCCAAGTAAATTTTTGCATCCCGTTCCCTGGCGGCGGGCCTGCCGCCTCACGGAGGCTTTATGACAGTGTGAACTGGCCCCGGTTTTCCGCTTTTGGCGGAAAACCGGGGCCAGTTGGCTTGTCGGAAAAGGCCGCGGGATGCAGGCGGCTGAAAGTGCCCCCCGGCCCCGCCGGAAGGCGGCGGGCCGGGGGGCCTGAGAAAAGGAGCGTCCGCCTCCTCAGCGGGCGCAGGAGACGTCGTTGAGACACTCGACGGCGTTGTAGCCGGCGTCGAAGGCCTTGGCGTTGGACTCGTTGAACTTGCCTTTGCCCTTCTTTTCGAACATGTGGTTCATGGCGGCCACGGCGGCCTCCCGGGAGAAGTCGCCCATGAGCTTGACGATGGCGCCGGTCATGACCACGTTGGCCCCCTTGGGGTTGCCCAGGGAGGTGGCGATCTCGGTGCAGTTGACGTGGACGTAGGTCACGTCCTGCCGGGCGTCCTCAGGGATGGTGACGGTGTCGCCCACCAGCACGGTGCCGCCGGGCGCCACGATGGGCAGGAACATGTGGAGGGAGGGCTCATTCATGGCCAGCAGCAGGTCGGGCTGCTCCTGAGAGGGGTTGTAGATGTAATTCTCCGCGCAGTACTTCACGGTACAGTTGGCCGTGCCGCCCCGCATGGCGGAGCCATAGGAGGGGACCCAGGTGACGTTGAGGCCCTCGGTGGCGGCGATGTCGGAAATGATGAGGCCCACGGTCAGGACGCCCTGGCCGCCGGAGCCGGCAAAGACGATCTCTCTCACTTCTGCTCCGCTCCTTTCTTCTTGAACTCACCGATGGGATAGTAGGGGATGAGCTCCTTCTCGATGCGCTCCATGGCCTTCACCGGGCTGAGGCCCCAGTTGATGGGGCAGGGGGAGAGGACCTCCACGATGGAGTAGCCCTCGTGGTTGAGCTGGGCCTGGAGGGCGTTTTTGATGTAGCCCTTGAGCTTGTTGACATTGGCGGGGCTGGTGACGGTGCCCCGGGCGGCGTAAGCGGCGCCGGGGAACTCCCGGGCCACCATCTCCGGGAAGCGGATGGGGTAGCCGGTGATGGAGCAGTCGCGGCCGTGGACGGAGGTGGAGGTCTTTTGCCCCTCCATGGTGGTCAGGGACATCTGGCCGCCGGTCATGCCGAAGTTGGTGTTGTTGATGACGATGACGGTGATGTTCTCGTTGCGGTAGGCGGCGTTGAAGGTCTCGGCGATGCCGATGTTGTAGGCGTCGCCGTCGCCCTGGTAGGAGACCACCAGGGTGTCGGGGCTCACCCGCTTCATGCCGGTGGCCACCGCGCCGGCGCGGCCGTGGCAGCAGTGGAGGCGGTCGCACTCCAGACCGGCGCCCAGGTTGGAGGAGCAGCCCACGCCGATGGGGAAGATGATGTTGTCCATCTGTCCCAGCTCCTCCAGCGCCTCCATGATCAGGCGGCTGACGATGCCGTGCCCGCAGCCGGGACAGAAATCCATGGGTTTGTCCACCAGCGCGGGAACCTTTTTCTCACGGGTAGCGGCCATATCAATAGACCTCCTTTACTTCGCCGTTCTTGATGCGGTAGTAGTCCGCCTTGATGCTGCGGATGGGGGGCGTGTTGTAGACGTAGGTCAGGGCGTAGGCGGGGATGTTGCGGTCCTTGTGGGTCTTTTTGATGAAGAGGGCGGCGTCGTCCACCAGCTGGCCGGTGGCGTTCTCCTCCACGGTGATCACGCCCTTGACGGCGGGGTTGATCTTGGCGAAGGCCTTCTCGGGGAAGGGCCAGGCGGTGATGGGACGGATGAGGCCCACCTTCTCGCCGGCGGCCCGCAGCTCCCGGATGGCGCCCAGGGTGGCCCGGCCGGGCACGCCGTAGGCCACAAAGACGTAGTCGGCGTCCTCGACGCCCTCGTCGTACCAGCGCTGCTCGTTCTCCTTGATGGCGGCGTACCTCTCCCGCAGCTCCACGGCCTCCTTGCGGGAGTCCCGCTCAAAGATGCCGATCTTCTTGTAGTCGTACTTGCCGGTGAGGGCCCAGGGGGTGCGCTTGGTCTCCACGAAATCGGGGAGGGTGACCGGCTCCATCATCTGGCCCAGGGTGCCCTCGCCCATCATGATGACCACGATGCGGTACTTCTCCGAGAGCTCATAGGCGGGCAGCATCAGGTCCACGAACTCCTGGACGGAGGAGGGGCAGAGGACGATGCAGCGGTAGTCGCCCTGGCCGCCGCCCCGGGTCTCCCGGTTGTAGTCGCACTGGGCGGTGAAGAGGGTGCCCAGGCCGTTGCCGTAGCGGACCTGGGTGATGACCACGGCGGGGAGGCCCTCGTCGCACAGGGTGGAGATGCCCTCCTGCTTGAGGGAGATGCCCGGGCCGGAGGAGGCGGTGAGGGCCCGGACGCCGCAGGCGGAGGCGCCGATGACCATGTTGATGCCGGAGAGCTCGCTCTCGGCCTGGACAAAGGACCCGCCGACCTCCGGCATGCGCCAGGAGAGATATTCCATGATCTCGCTGGAGGGGGTGATGGGATAGCCAGCGTAGAAGCGCGCGCCCGCCCGGACGGCGGCCTCCGCGATGGCCTCGTTGCCTTTCATCATTTCAGCCATGTCGTACATACTCCTTTCCGCTTGCCGCAAGCTCAGCCCAGGACGTGGAACACGCCGTCGGGACACATGGTGTAGCAGATGCCGCAGCCGATACACGCCTCTTCGTCGATCTGCACGGGATAGTAGCCCGCGGCGTTGAGCTCATCCGACTTGCTGATGCACTTCTTTGGGCAGTTGTGGATGCAAAGGCCGCACTCCTTGCACCGCGCCCTGTTGATTTCGACCTTCATCGGGGTCCCTCCATTCCTGAATTGTTCCGCTGAACAGAACCTTGTTCCAGTAATTAGAGCATACACCCGCCGAAGTCCCGTGTCAATACCTCCCGGCGGGAAAATTTTAGACAAGATGAAGATGTTTCACAGAATGGAACAACTTGACACCGGTTTTGAAGTGTAGTTTAATTATCCAGGAAGACATTTTGAAAAGGGGAGAAATATGCCATGTCGGACATCATCCAGTCGGTAGACCGGGCCCTGGAAGTCATGATCTATCTGTATCAAGAGGGGAAGGAGACGGGCATCACCAAGATCGCCGCCGATCTGGGTGTCTACAAGAGCACGGTCTACCGTACCCTGGTGACATTGGAGAACCGTGGCTTTGTCCGCAAGAACCCGGAGACGGAGAAATACTGGCTGGGCAACCGGCTCTTCGTGCTGGGCAAGGGGGTGGAGAACCGCATGGGTCTCCAGGAGGTGGTGCGCCCCTACGCCAAAAAGCTCTATGAGGCCTACTGCGAGGTGGTCAACGTCTCCATCCTGGAGCGAAATCCCGACGATGTGTACCGCAGCGTCATCATCCTCAAGGAGGAGAGCGACCGGCAGGTCCTCACCGTCAACCCCCCTGTGGGCTCCAGCAGCGAGTGCTACTGCTCCTCGGTGGGCAAATGCCTGCTGGCCTTCAGCGCCGACATCGACCTGGGCGTGTACGAGAACCACCCCATGCGCCCCCATACCGAGCACACCATCACCACGGTCTCCGCCCTGCGCTCGGAGCTGATGAAGGTGCGGGAGCGGGGCTACGCCCTGGACCATGAGGAGCTGGAGCACGGGCTGACCTGCATCGGCGCCCCCATCCTGGACCACAACGGCCTGGCGGTAGCCGCCATCAGCCTCTCCGGCCCCACCAGCCGTATGCTCTCCGGTGATATTGAAGAGCGGATCGAGGCCGTCAAGCGGATCGCCAGAGAAATTTCCAGCAACTTTTGACACCCGGCTTCCGTTCTGCCACATGGGACACGCGTTTTAGAGGGCGTAAAAATTATTGTGAATTTGTACAAAAAGCGCGCTTGACTTTTAAAATCAGGGGAGGTATGCTTCAAGTGACTGGAAGAAGCGCCTCGCGTTTCTTTCTTTTCCGCACATTACAGAACGGTGTTCCGATTGATGGAACAAAAAATGAAAGGTGAGGGATACAGCATGAAGGTCCTGGTCATCAATCCCGGCGGCACCTCCACGAAGATCGCGGTGTTCGAGGACAGCGTCCAGCTGTTCAAGAGCAACATCACCCACACCGCGGAAGACCTGAAGCCCTTCCACAGGGTGTTCGACCAGTTTGGCTACCGGAAGGCGCTCATCCTGCGGGCGGTGGAGGAACAGGGCATCGCCCTGAAGGACCTCTCCGCGGTGGCGGGGCGGGGCGGCCTGATGGAGCCCATCCCCGGCGGCACCTACGCCGTCAACGACCGCATGGTGGAGGATATGCGCGCCGCCGTCCACGGCGAGCATCCCTCCAACCTGGGCTCGGTGCTGGCCCGGGAGATCGGCGACGAGCTGGGCATCCCCTCCTTTGTGGTGGACCCGGTCTCGGTGGATGAGCTCATGCCCATCGCCCGGATCTCCGGCATCTCCGACCTGGAGCGGCCCAGCTGGTTCCACGCCCTCAACCACAAGGCGGTGGCCCGCTGGGCGGCGGAGCGGGTGGGGAAGCCCTATGAGGAGTGCGACCTCATCGTGGCCCACCTGGGCTCGGGCAACTCCATCGTGGCCCACAAGCACGGCCAGATGGTGGACGGCAGCGGCGGCCGGACCAACGGCCCCTTCTCCCCCGAGCGCAGCGGCGGCCTGCCCACCTATCCCCTGGTGGAGCTCTGCTACTCCGGCAAGTATACCCACGAGGAGATGGTGGCGAAGCTCAGCTCCGTGGGCGGCATGTACGACTATCTGGGCACCAAGGACGCCCAGGAGGTGGAGCGGCGCATGCTGGAGGGCGACGAGAAGGCCAAGCTGGTCTACGAGGCCTTTGTCTACGCCGTCGCCAAGGAGATCTGCTCCTACGCCGCCGCCTTCGAGGGGAAGGTGGACCGGATCGTGCTCACCGGCGGCATCGCCCACTCCGACTATGTGGTCCGCGAGGTGGGCCGGATGACGGCCTTCCTGGCGCCCATGGAGGTGGTGGCCGGCGAATTTGAGATGGAGGCCCTGGCCCTGGGCGCTCTCCGGGTGCTGCGTGGCGAGGAGACGGCCAAGGTCTATCGCTGACCGGACGTCCGGCGGCGATCATCTGGAAGAAAGAGGCGACTCATTTTGTCAGATTCTGCACGAACCAAGCGCAGTCCCAGCACGGCGATGTCAGCCGTGGTGTTCGGCGTTGCCATCGCCATCATCCTGGTGGGCGTGCTCCTGCTGAGCTATGACATCCACATTGTCCTTTTGGTGGCGCTGGCTTTTGTCTGCCTGGTTTCCGCGACCCTGGGCTATACGTTTGACGATCTGGTGGAGTGCATGAAAAAGCCGCTGGGCCAGTCCATGTCCGCCATGATCATCTTCATTTTCATCGGCATCATCATCGCGTCATGGATCTTCTCCGGCACGGTGCCCGCCCTCATCTATTACGGCCTGAAATACCTCACGCCCAAGTTCTTCCTGCCGCTGGGACTGCTGCTGTGCAGCGTGGTCTCCCTGTCCATCGGCACCTCCTGGGGGACCTTGGGCACCATGGGCCTTGCCATGATGGGGATCGGGACCGGCATGGGCATTCCCGCCCCGCTCACCGCCGGCATGGTCATCTCCGGCTCCTTCTTCGGCGATAAGATGTCCCCCATGTCGGATACCACCAACCTGGCGCCGGCCGCCGCCGGGACCACCCTGTACAAGCACATCAGCGCCATGTGGAAGACGACCATTCCCGCCTATCTCATCACGCTGGCGCTCTATACCGTCATCGGCTTCCAGTACCAGGCGGGAGATGTGGACCGGGCCGCCATCGCCCAGTTTTCCGAGACCCTCTCAGAGCACTTTGTGATCCATCCCATTGTGATCCTCCCCATGGTGGTGCTCCTCCTGCTCAATCTCTTCCACTTTCCCGCCATCCCGGGGATGGCGCTGGGGAGCCTCCTAGGCGTGATCCTGGCCTGCACCGTCCAGGGGACCCCCCTCCGGGAGGTCATCCTGGGCCTCAATTACGGGTATACCGAGGCGACGGGCGTGGAGCTGGTGGACACCCTGCTCCTCCGGGGCGGCATACAGGGGATGATGTATACCTTCTCTCTGGCCTGCATCGCCATCTCCTTCGGCGGCGTGATGGAGCAGGTGGGCTATCTCCACAAGCTCATCAGCGTGGTGGTCTCCCGGGTGAAGTCGGACCGGCTCATGGTGCCCCTGGTCATTGCCAGCACCACGCTGGGCACGGCCGCCATGGGAGAGGTCTACCTGTCCATTGTGGTGAACGGGAACCTGTACCGCCAGGCCTTCCGGGAGCGCGGCCTCCGTCCGGAGATGCTCTCCCGGCTGCTGGAGGAGGGGGGGACCCTCACTCAGGTGTTCGTGCCCTGGTCCACCAGCGGCGTCTTTATCGCGGCCACCCTGGGCGTGACCACCGCAGAGTATTGGAAATACGCCCTGCTCAACTGCATCAATCCCCTGCTCTCCATTGTGCTGGCGCTCTTCGGAATTTTTATTTTGTATGACGACAGAACGACGTTCCAAAAAGGTGAGAATACAACAGAGGTGGTAAAGGAGTGAAGGACGCATGCTGAAAAATTTTGACGAGGTCCAGGAGCGGGTCCGATCCATCCGGGAGCCGTACATAGTGAGCGTGGCGGCGGCGGAGGACAAGGAGCTGCTCCTGGCGGTAAAGACGGCGGCGGAACTGGGCTTTGTCCGCCCGGTGCTGACCGGAGACCCCAAGGCTGTGGGAGAGATCTGCGCCGACATCGGCCTCAAGCCCCTGGACATTCTGGAGGCCCACGGGGAGGAGGAGGCCGTGGCCGTGGCCGTGAAGTCGGTGCGGGAGGGCGGCGCCCAGGTGCTGATGAAGGGCCTGGTGAACACCAGCATCTACATGCGGGGCATCCTGAATAAGGAGCAGGGCCTGCGCACGGGGCGGCTGCTGTCCATGATGGCGGTGTACGAGGCGCCCGGCTATCACAAGCTGGTCTACTGCTCCGACAGCGGCATCAATGTGGCCCCCAACCTGGAGCAGAAGAAGGACATTTTGAAGAACATCCTTCTGGCCACCAAGTCCATCGGCCTGGAGACGCCCAAGGTGGCCGCCCTGACGGCCAATGAGATGGTGGACCCCAAGATCCAGTCCACGGTGGACGCCGCCGGGCTGGTGGAATATGTGGCCAGCGGCGCCCTGGGACCGGACCTTTCCTGTATCATCGAGGGTCCCATCGCCTTTGACGTGGCCTTCGACCCCCACGCCGCCGCCCACAAGAAGCTCGACAGCAAGATCACCGGCGAGACGGACATCGTGATCTTCCCCAACATGGAGGCGGGGAACATCATGGGCAAGTCCTGGATCCACCTGTGCCGGTGCCGCTGGGCGGGGATCGTGCTGGGCGCCACCCATCCGGTCATTCTGGGCTCCCGGGCGGACACGCCGGAGATCAAGCTCAACTCCATCGCCCTGGCCTGCCTGGCGGCAGGGCGATCCAACGATTGAAACGAGGAGGAACTACCATGAGCGGAAGTACCGAAAAGCGCGGCACGCCGCTGAGCATGCGGCAGATCGCCATCATCTTTTTCCTGGGCCTGGGCTACACCATCGTCTACGCGACCCCCTTCATCCAGTACGTGTTCTATGATTCCCTGGTGGGCACCCTGGGGTGTACCCAGCAGCAGCTGGGCTACCTCATCACCATCTTCGGCGTGGGCAACCTGCTGGCTCCCTTCGGCGGCATGCTCAGCGACAAGTTCAACACCAAGAAGATCTACCTGCTCTCCGTGGGCGTGATCTGCATCCTCAACGTGCTGTTTGTGCTCAACATGACCTATAACTTCGCCCTGGTCATCTGGGCCGGCTTCGCCTTCTTCGCCCTCTTCCTCTACTTCCCCGCCCACACCAAGCTCACCCGCCTGGTGGGCAGCGAGAACCAGCAGGGCACCATCTTCGGCCTCACCGAGTCCTTCTGCGGCATCACCAACGTGATCGTGAACTTCATCGCCCTCTTCCTCTTCGCCAAGTTCGCCAACGACACCTATGGCACCAACGGCCTGAAGGCCGCCATCATCGGCTACGCCGTGCTGGGCGTGATCTCCCTGGTCATCCTGGGCATCCTGGTGCCCGATCCCGGCAAGCCCACCGCGGAGAGCGGCGGCGAGAGCAACATCAACGCCAAGATGACCATTAAGGACTGGGTGAGCATCGTCATCAACCCCCGTACCTGGATGTCCGGCATCGCCGTGTTCACCACCTACACCATGTACTGCACCCTCTCCTACTACACCCCCTACTTCAGCAACGTCCTGGGGGTCTCCCTGGCCGGCACCGGCGCCATCGCCATCATCCGGCAGTACGGCACCCGCTTCATCGGCGCTCCCGTGGGCGGCTGGCTGGGCGACAAGATCCACTCCGTCTCCAAGGTGGTGGGGGTCTCCCTGGCGGCAGCCGTGGTCATCGTGCTGGTGTTCATGTTCGTGCCCGTGGGCACCAGCGCCGCGGTGCTCACCGCCCTCACCCTCTGCGCCGGCGTGCTCACCTATATGGCCCGGGGCTGTATGTTCGCCGTCCCCTCTGAGCTGAAGATCCCCCGGAAGTATGCCGGCACCACCTCCGGCGTGGTCTGCGCCATCGGCTACTGCCCCGACCTGTTCATCTTCGTGCTCTTCGGCTACTGGCTGGATAAGTACGGCAACGCCGGCTACCAGAACATCTTCATCTACGCCGCCGTTATCA
>DXDV01000291.1 GCA_019115345.1 Candidatus Intestinimonas stercorigallinarum
TATCCCACCAGCAGCATTTTAAACATACTGACAGGATCGACAGATGGACGGCCACTGGCAGGATAATACGGGGCTGCAAGGTCATAGATGAAATCAAATGAAACCAGCTGATTGATTCGTCGAAGCAAATGATTTTCGGGAATCAGCTCCTCCATGTCCAGAACCAACATACTTATCTGACCACTCTGCCGTCCCATCATCCTCTATCCCCCCTTATTTTAATTATACCATAGGTCTGGAGTTTTGGGGGACTTTGTCAACAGGTCCTGAAGAAGAGACTCACCGCCATGCTCCTGGCCTCCGCTCTGGTGTTCGCTCTGGCCGCCTGCGGCGGCGACAGCGCCACCACCCCCGCCCCTGAGGGCACCACGCCCGCCGAGACCGGCGGCGCCGCCTCCACCGACGCCACCCTCACCCTGAAGATCGGCATCTCCACCAACGAGGAGGACCCCCGCGCCATTGCCGCCCAGCAGTTCGCTGACGAGATCGCCGAGAAGACCGGCGGCGCTCTGACCGCTCAGGTCTACCCCTCCGGCCAGCTGGGCGGCGACGCCGACCTCATCAACTCCATGGCGCTGGACTCCGGCACCGTGGACATCATCATCACCGACGCCTCCAACTTCGCCACCTACGACCCCAAGATGGGCATTTCCGCCCTGCCCTTCCAGTTCGCTGACTTCGAGGAGGCCTGGGCCTTCATGGACAGCGAGGTGGAGGCCGAGGCCGAGGCCGGTCTGCTGGACTTCAACATGCGGGTGCTGGCCCACTACTGCAATGGCTTCCGCTGCGTGACCAACAACAAGGGCCCCATCGAGACCCCCGACGACATGAAGGGCATGCTCATCCGCACCCCTGAGAACCCCGTCATCATGGCCACCATGACCGCCCTGGGCGCCAATCCCCAGCCCCTGGCCTTCTCCGAGCTCTACCAGGCCCTGAACCAGGGCACCTACGACGCCCAGGAGAACCCCATCCCCGTCATCTACAACAACCAGCTCTACGAAGTCCAGGACTACCTCTCCGTCACCAACCACATCTACTCCGGCATGTGCTTCACCATCGCTGAGAGCACCTGGAACAAGCTCTCCGCCGAGCAGCAAGAGATCGTCTCCGCCGCCGCCCTGGCCTCCGCCGAGTACGACCGGGAGCTGAACAAGACTCAGAGCGACGAGCTGGTGGCCACCCTGGAGGAGTCCGGCATGCAGATCAACTACCCCGACCTCCAGCCCTTTGCCGACGCCACCGCCTCCGTCATCACCGACAACGCCGACGACTACGGCGGGCTGGTGGAGAAGCTGACCGAGTGGAAGGCCAGCTACGCCGGCTAAAGCCCCCTTCAATTACAAGATCACATGAAATGGGCCGCCGGTCCCCGCGGCGGGGACCGGCGGCCCGTGCTTTCCCCCGGGCGGGCCCGGAGCGCCCGCCCCATCCCATTCTGAGTGAGAGGAGTGTTTCACCGTGCTGACGAAGATCCAAAAGACAATGGATACCGTCACCACCGCCATCGGCGCCGTTCTGCTGGCCGTCATGTTCCTGGTCATTATGGCCAACGTGGTGCTGCGCCTGATCCCCAACATCGGCGGCTTCTCCTGGTATATGGAATTCAGCCAGTACGCCAACGTGTGGGCCATGCTCATCGGCGCCGCCGGCATTGCCGCCGCCGGCACCAACCTCCGGGTGGAGGTCATCGACGCCCTGCTGGAGCGCTTCCCCTGGGGCCTCAGGGTCACCCGTGTCATCGTGGATCTGGCCCTCATCGTTTACTACGCCATCCTGACCTGGAGCGGCTATGAGCTGGCTACCCGTGCCCGGCAGGCCGTGTCCACCATGCCCCAGTTCACCATGGGCCAGGTCTACATGATCTTCCCCGTGGCCGGTATTCTGTGCATCATCGGCGCGGTCATCCACCTGTTGGTGACTGTGACGGAGAAGGGGAAGGAGGAGGAGACGGTATGATCGCTTGGCTGTTAGGCAGCTTTGTTGTTCTGATGGTCCTGGGTGTGCCCATCGGCATCTCCCTTGGCCTGGCCTCCATGGGCGGCATTCTGCTTCTTGACGGCGGAAATATTGTCACCGTCGCCCAGCGCACCTTTGAGGGCATGAACAGCTGGGCCCTGCTGGCCGTGCCCCTCTACACCTTCGCCGGCTACACCATGTCCAAGGGCGGCGTCTCCAAAAACCTGATGGACTTTTGTTATTCCATTGTGGGTCACATCTACGGCGGCCTGGCCCATGTGAACGTCTTTGCGTCCATGATCTTTGCCGGCATCTCTGGCTCCGCCGTGGCCGACACCGCCGGCGTGTCCGGCATGTTTATGCCGCAGATGGTGAAAAAGGGCTACTCCACTGAGCTCTCCGTGGCTGTCACCGGTGTGTCCTCCACCATCGGCATCATCATCCCGCCCTCCATCCCCATGGTGGTCATCGCCGGCATCTGCGGCATCTCCACCGGCAAGATGTTTGTGGGCGGCATCATTCCGGGCATCCTCATCGGCCTCATGCAGATGATCCTCTCCTACTTCTTCGCCAAGAAGGAGGGGGTGGAGAAGGAGCCCGGCCATTTCACCTTTGGGGCGGTGGGGCGCGCCTTCCTCAAATCCTGGCCCGCCCTGATGATGCCCGTCATCATCATCGGCACCATCACCTCCGGCATCGTCTCCCCCACCGAGGCGGGGGCCATCGCCGTGGCCTACGGCCTGGTGGTGGGCGGTCTGGTTTACCGGGAACTCACCTTTGCGGACATCAAGTTTGCCTTCACCGAGACGGTCCGCATCTCCGGCCGGATCTTTGTGGTCATCGGCGCCGCCAAGCTCTTCACCGTCATGCTCACCACCGCCGGCTTCGACCGCTGGCTCACCGGCATCATGCTGGGGGTCTCCAGTGATCCCACCGTCATCCTCATCATGATCCTGCTTCTGTTCTTTGTGGTCACCATGTTCATGGAGTCCATCGCCGCCCTGACCCTTTTCATGCCCATCGTCTACCCCATCGCCATGACCGCCGGCGTGGACCCCACCGTTCTGGGCGTGCTGGTCACCGTGGTCATCGGCATCGGCCTGGTGACGCCCCCCGTCGGCATGTGCATCTATGTTGCCTGTGATCTCATGAAGATCCGGGTGGGCTCCACCATGAAATATGTCATACCTTATATTCTCGGTACCTTCGTGGTCATTGCCATCCTCATCGCCTTCCCCCAGCTCATCACCGCACTGGGAACTTTTGTTGGCTCCGGAGCCTAGCAGGCCATATTTGTTTTACAGATATCATGCTTTTTGCTGGACAAGACCATCTTGCGGTTTTGTCCAGCAGGCATTATAATGGAAGCACTGAGGTATAGCCGGCGATGCAATCGGCATGATCATGGAGATGGAGGGATGAAGCTTATGCCGGAAGGGTCCGAAAAACAGGCTTCTGTGGTGGAGCGGGTGATCGACGGCATCATTTCCTCCATCATCAACGGGGAATTTCAGCCCGGGGACCGTCTCCCCACGGAGCCGGAGCTGTGCAAGCAGTACAACGCCGGGCGCAACTCCGTCCGGGAGGCCATCAAGCAGCTCCAGGCCTACGGCGTGGTGTACATCCGCCGGGCCGACGGCACCTACATCTGCGACTCCTATGACCAGAAGATGCTCGACCCCATGCTCTACAACATCATCCTGCACAAGAACGACTGGCGGGATTTCGTGACGCTGCGGGCCGTCATGGACATCGGCACCCTCCACCTGGCCCTGACCCTCCCCAACGTGGAGGACTGCGTGCCCGAGCTGGAGCGGCTGGTGGAGGCCATGGAGGCGGAGATGAAGGGGGCGGAGCCCTCCAAGGAACGGGTGATGGAGCTGGACACCCGGTTCCACGGCCTCATCGCCCAGACCACCCACAACCCCCAGATCGCCAGCGTCACCGAGTACATCACCCGCCTGACGGTGCCCAGCCGGATGGAGACGGTGGAGCGGGTCCTCCGCAGCGGCGACGTCCAGCACTTTGTGGACCTCCACCGCCAGATCGTCACCCTCATCGCCGACCGGCAGGCCGAGCGTATCGTGGACGTGGTCAAGGACCACTACGTATATTGGGAAAACGACATTGTGCCGGGCCAGGCCCCGGCAGCGAAGGAGGTTCCGGGATGAAAAAAATCATGATCTCCGTGGCCCCGGTGGCGGCCACGGACCCCCTCATCAATCCCCGCGCCATCGCCCGGGATGTGATCGAGTGCTGGAAGAACGGCGCCGCCATGGTCCACCTCCATGTCCGGGACCTGTGTGGCCGCCTGACCCCCGATCTCAGCCTGCTGGAGGAGACGGTGGACTACATCCGGGCGGAGAGCGACATCATCATCGAGGTCTCCACCGGCGGCGTGTCCAACCTGACCATCGAGGAGCGCTGCCAGCCCTGCTACGCCCCCTTTGTGGAGGCGACCAGCCTCAACGTGGGCTCGGTGAACCTGGGGGAGGCGGTCTACCAGAACCCCATCAAGGACGTGCGCTACTGCGTGCAGCAGATCATCGAAAACCACAAGATCCCCGAGGTGGAGGTCTTTGAGGTGGGCATGATCCACACCACCCGGCAGCTCTTTGAGCAGTTCGACTTCGTCAAGCCCATCCTCTTTGCCATCGTCCTGGGCCACGAGGGGGCCATGCCCCGGGATCTGGCCGGCCTGAGCACCATGATCGCCGGCGTGTACGAGTACTTCCCCAACCGGGAGGAGGTGCTCTGGGGCATCACCGAGGCCCACCGGCAGGATTTTGAGCTGGTCAAGACCGCCCTGGACCTGGGCGCCTCCACCGTGCGCATCGGCTTTGAGGACTCCAACTACCTCCGCCCCGGCGTCCAGGTGGACAACAACGCCGTCATGGTGGCCGAGCTTGCCGATATCCTGCGCAAGAAGGGCATGGCCCCCATGACCCCTGACGAGGCCAGAGCGATGCTCCGCATCCCGCCGCTGGCCGGAAAGGGCTGAGGTGGGTATGAAGGCCATCGGACTGCTGGAGACCAAGGGACTCATCGGCAACATCGAGGGCCTGGACGCCATGCTCAAGGCGGCCCAGGTGGACTATGTGGGCGGCCTCACCCTGGGGGCCGGCCTGGTGGCCATGGTGGTCACCGGAGACGTGGGGGCGGTCAAGGCCTCCATCGCGGCGGGAGCCGCCGCCGCGGAAAAGGTGGGGGAGCTCTTCTGCAAGCACGTCATCCCCCGTCCCCACAAGGACCTCATCAAGTTCCTGCCCCTCCGGGGGGCGCCCGCGGGGGGCCACGCCAAGCCCGACGTGGAGGAGTCGGTCCCCCTGACCCAGGCCCTGGGTATCGTGGAGACCAACGGCTTTACCGCCAGCATCGAGGCCGCCGACGCCATGCTCAAGGCGGCCCAGGTGACTCTGGTGGGACAGGCCCGCATCGGCGCCGGCCTGGTCACCGCCCTGGTCCAGGGAGACGTGGGGGCGGTGGAGGCCGCGGTGGACGCCGGCAGCGCCGCCGCCCAGGCCGTCGGCATCGTGGTGAGCAGCCATGTGATCCCCCGTCCCCACGCCGGGGTGGGGGAGACCATGCCTGACATGAGATATGGGGAGGAGCGCGCATGAAGGCTCTGGGATTTATCGAGACCAAAGGGCTCACCGGCAATATCGAGGCCACCGACGCCCTGCTGAAGGCGGCCAACGTGGAGTTCCTGGGCTCCAACACCGGTATCGGCTCCGGCCTGACCACCGTGGTGGTCACCGGGGACGTGGGGGCGGTGGAGGCCGCCGTGGCGGCGGCCAAGACCGCCTCCGCCAAGGTGGGCGAGTTCTTCTGCTCCAACGTGATCCCCCGGCCCCATCCGGAGCTGGAGCACGTGCTGCCCTTCGGGGGCCCCGCCCCCAGCAAGTCCAAGCTCAAGCCGGGCCATCCGGTCCCCCTGACCCAGGCCCTGGGTATGGTGGAGACCTTCGGCCTGGTGGCCGACATCGCCGCCGCCGACGCCATGCTCAAGGCGGCCCAGGTCTCCCTGGTGGGCATGTCCCAGATCGGCGCCGGCCTGGTCACCACCTTCGTCCAGGGGGACGTGGGGGCGGTGGAGGCCGCCGTGGCGGCGGGCAAGACGGCCGCCGCCGCCGTGGGACAGCTGGTGGGCGGACATGTGATCCCCCGGCCCCACACCGGCGTGGGCGAGGCCATGCCGGATCTCCGCTGACTCAATCGCTGTGAAACGGAGGCGTATCCTATGAAGATCATCGTAGTGGGCAGCATCTCCTCCGGTATGACGCTGGCCGAAGGGCTGGCGGCGGGGGAGACCTCCCCTCAGATCACGCTCTACGAAAAGGCGGCCTACTGTTCCTGCGGCACCGGCGGCCTGCCCCACTATCTGGGCCTCAAGGGAGACGAGCTGGGGGAGATCCTGGCCGGCTGCGCCCTGTCCGCTCAGGGGGGCAGCATCCGGGTGGGAATGGAGGTCACCGCCGTGGACCCGGTGGGGCGCACGGTAACGGTCCGCGACGGGGAGACCGGCGCGGTCACCGTGGAATCCTATGACAAGCTGGTGCTGGCCACCGGCAGCGAGAGCGTCGCCCTCCAGGCCGAGGGCGGCAGCCGCATGGGCATCCACCCCCTCCGGCGGGTGGAGGACCTGCTGCTGCTGCGGGAATTCATCCGCACCCCCTATGTCCGGGACATTGTGGTGCTGGGAGGCGGATTGGAGGCCATGGAGGTGGCCGGTGCCTTCCGGAAGCTGGGGCGCGGCGTCCGGGTCATCGACTGCGGACAGGGGCTCCTGCCCGGCTTTGACAGCGAGGTCCGCTCCGGCATCCAGCGGGAGCTGGAGGAGGCGGGCATCGTGTTCCACCTGGGAGAGCGGGTGACCGCCTTCCAGGGCAGGACCTTTGTGGAGACGGTGGTCACCGACCGGGGCAGCTATGCCTGCGACCTGTGCGTGCCCTGTCTGGGGGCGGCGCCCAACAGCGGCCTGCTGCCCCAGGCCAAACGGGACGCCGACGGCCGCTTCCTGGTGGACGCGTCTGGCCGGACCAGCCTGGCGGACGTCTACGCCGCCGGCTCCTGCGCCGCGGCGGGCCAGGGCCTGCCGGCCACGGTCAGCGCCCGGATGGGCGATTTGGAGGCCGCGCGGGCCGGCTTCACCCAGGAGGCGGCAGAGCAGCTGGGTCTCCATCCCGCCGGCGTCACTGCCACCGGCCGTGACCGCTCCGGGCTGGTGCCCAACGCGGGAGCGGTGACGGTGAAGCTGGTCTACGCCAAGGACAGCCGCAGACTGCTGGGCGGCCAGATCTGGGGCGGCGAGGGGGCCAGAGCCCGCATCAACGCCGTGGCCGTGGCGGTCCAGGCGGGAATGACGGTGGAGGAGTTTGCCAAGACCCGCTTCGTCACCGGTCCCTCCGGGCACGCCGCCTGGGACCCCATTCAGCTGGCCTGTGCTGCCGCCAATTAAAGCAGGTATATCAGGAGTATATAATGAAGGCCCTCGGACGGCAGCGCCGTCCGAGGGCCTCAGACTGTCAAAAAAGTGGCACTACGTGAAATAAGCCACGGGGGAAAAGTGTGAAAGGGGGGCGGTGAGCCCCCACTTTCGCATGCAGTCAGGAACTTTTTCGATGAAATCGAAAAAGTCAGCAGCTTGTTGAAAAAGCCAAAGTGGGCTTTTTCGACAAGCTGAAGCCCTCGGACGGCAGCGCCGTCCGAGGGCCTTTTGCGCGCCCTGCGGGATGCTCCGGCGCGGTGGTCAGGCGTGGATGTTGGCCAGGTCGTAGGGGGTGGTCTGGTAGACGTAGTAGTTGAGCCAGTTGGTGTAGAGGAGCTGCCCGGCGCTCCGCCAGCGGACGATGGGAGGACGGGTGGGGTCGTTGTCGGGGAAATAGTTGTAGGGGACGTGGATGGGCAGACCCTTGTCCCGGTCCCGGAAATACTCCTTGGAGAGGGTGTCCGGGTCATACTCCGGGTGGCCGGTGATGAAGAACTGGCGGGAGTCCTCGCTCTTGACGGCATAGACACCGGCATCCCCGGAAACGGACAGCAGCTCCAGGCCGGGGGTGGTGCGGATGTCGCTCTCATACACCTCGGTGTAGCGGGAGTGGGGCGCCTGGAACACGTCGTCAAAGCCCCGGAAGAGGGGAGAGCTGGGCTTGAGCACCCGGTGGTCAAACACCCCGAAGAGCTTCTCCGGCAGGGAGCGCTTCTCAATGCCGTAGTGATAGTAGAGGCCGGCCTGCGCGCCCCAGCAGATGTGGAGGGTGGCATGGACGTGGGTCTTGGACCACTCCATGATCTCACACAGCTCATCCCAGTAGTCCACCTGGGTGAAGTCCAGGTTCTCCACCGGCGCGCCGGTGATGATCATGCCGTCGAAGCGGCGGTCCCGGACACGGTCAAAGGTGGTGTAAAAGGAGGAGAGGTGGTCCTCATCGGTGTTGTGGGACTGGTAGCTGGAGGTGCGCAGCAGATCCACCGTCACCTGCAAGGGGGTATTGGAGAGCTTGCGCAGGATCTGGGTCTCTGTGACGATCTTGGTGGGCATCAGGTTGAGGATCAGGACGTTGAGGGGGCGGATGTCCTGATGGATGGCCCGGTATTCGGTCATGACGAAGATGTTCTCCCCCTCCAGGGTGGCCCGGGCGGGCAGAGAATCGGGGATCTTGATGGGCATAGGCGTGACCTCCCAGCATAGCAGAGTGGGACCAGGGATGCCCTGGCAGAATATATATATAATAGAGTAACACGATTCCGGGTCCTCCGCAAGCGGCGGTTTGGCGG
>DXDV01000292.1 GCA_019115345.1 Candidatus Intestinimonas stercorigallinarum
TGAGGGTATGATCCTGGGCCTTGTGGGCGCCCTGCTGGCCTTCCTCATCCAGTGGGGGATCTACAGCGTCATCATCACCGCCATCGCGGAGTACGGCGGGCTCCAGCTCATCGCCATCGTGCCCTTCCAGAGTCTGGCCCTCCGGGTGCTGGGGGCCTTCGCGGCGGCGGGCCTGGCCATCGGCGCCGGCGGCAGTCTGCTGGCCATCCGCAAGTTCCTGCAGGTGTGACCTGCGCCGCCCCGGGAAAGGAGAACAACGTGTCCGAAGCAAAGCGCTCACCCAAGAAGGCCGTCCACCGGCGGCCCAAACGGGACTGGCATAAGAGAATCGTGGCTCTGCTGGCCCTCCTCATGGCTGTGCTGATGGTCCTGCCCATGGTGACCATCGTGTTCCAGTCGGCAGGCGCGGCCACCCAGGAGGAGCTTCAGGCCCAGATCGACGCCGGAAAATCCCAGGTGGCCGACCTGAACGAGCAGATCGACGCCCTGGGAGAGCAGCTGGCAAGCATCCAGAACGACAAGGAACAGGCTCTGGCGCAAAAGAGCATCCTGGAGCAGCAGATCAACGCCCTCAACGAGAGCATCAGCAGCGTCACCGCCACCATTGACCAGTACGACCTGCTCATCGCCGAGAAGGAGGCGGAGGTGGCCGAGACCCAGGCCAAGGAGGAGGAGCAGTACGCCCTCTTCTGCAAGCGGGTGCGGGTGATGGAGGAGATGGGCACCGTCTCCTACTGGGACATCCTCTTCGGCGCCTCCAGCTTCTCCGACCTGCTGGACCGCGCCACCATGGTCAGTGAGATCATGGAGTACGACAACCAGATCATGGCGGACCTGGCCGCCACCCGCCAGGAGCTGCTGGAGCAGCAGGAGAGCCTGGAGGCCTCCCGGGCCGACCAGCAGGAGCAGAAGGACGCCCTGGAAGCCCAGAAAGCGGAGCTGAAGGCCAAAGAGGACGAGGTGGACGCCGTCATCGCTGAGATCAGCGCCAACGAGAGTCAGCTGGCACAGGCGGAGGCCGCCCTGAAGGCGGAGGCCGACCGCATCGACGCCGAGATCGTTCAGCGGCAGAAGGAGCTTCAGGCCCTCATCGACGCCGGCAAGATCAGCTTCGACCCCGGCACCGGCTGGCAGTGGCCGCTGCCCGGCTACTACCGGATCTCCTCCTATTTTGGAAGCCGGATCCACCCCATCACCGGCCGGCCTAACAACCACACCGGCACCGATATCCCCGCCCCCGGCGGCACCAAGATCCTCTCGGCCCGGGGCGGCGTGGTGACCATCTCTACATACAACAACTCCTACGGCAACTATGTGGTGGTCCAGCACGACAACGGCGTCTCCACCCTCTATGCCCATATGAATTCCAGGGCGGTATCCGAGGGGGATGTGGTGAGCCAGGGCCAGGTGCTGGGCTACGTGGGCACCACCGGCTCCTCCACCGGCAACCACCTGCACTTTGAGTTCCGGGTCAACGGTAGCCGCCAGGATGCCCTGGACTACTACCCGAATCTGGATTTTTACAGCTGAACGGCGAGGGATGGGGGCCTGAGGGCGCCCATCCCTCTTATTTTGGAAAGGACCTGACTGCCCATGAAAAAGAGACGATTTTCCGCCGTCCATCTCCTGGCGGCGGTCCTGCTGGCCGTGGCGCTGACCCTGGCCGGCGGCGTGCTGACCCTCCGGGTGATCCTGGGGGCGGAGGGCCTGGGGATGATGGAGGCCATGCTGCTCATCAAGACCAAATTTGTGGGGGAGCACGACATCGGCGCCGCCACGGACCAGGCCATGGACGCCCTCATTGACGGCCTGGGGGACCGCTGGTCCTACTATATGGACGCCGACGCCTATGCCGCCCAGCAGGAGAGCCGCAGCAATTCCTACGTGGGCATCGGCGTCACCGTCACCTACCCTGAGGAGGGGGGACTCCTGATCCAGTCGGTGACCGAGGGAGGACCGGCGGCGGCGGCCGGTCTGGTCCCCGGGGAGCGGATCACGGCGGTGGACGGCACCCCGCTCACGGCGGAGAACCAGCAAGAGGCCGCCGCCATGGTGCGGGGTCCCGAGGGCACCCAGGTCACCCTGACCGTGGAGGACGCCGGTGGCGGCGTCCGGGAGGTGACGGTGACCCGTGCCACGGTGGAGGAGCATCCGGCGGAAGGGGAGCTCCTTCCCGACGGCACCGGCCTTGTGACCATCCGGAACTTCAACAGCCGCTGCGCCGAGGAGAGCATCGCCGCCGTGGAGGACCTGGTGGACCAGGGGGCGGAGCGCCTGGTCTTTGACGTGCGCAACAACGGGGGCGGGTACGTCAGCGAGCTCACCGAGCTGCTGGACTACCTCCTGCCGGAGGGCCCCATCTTCCGCAGCAGGACCAAGGAGGGGGTGGAGCGGGTGGTCACCTCCGACGCGTCCTGTGTGGACCTGCCCATGGCGGTGCTGGTCAACGGCAACACCTACTCGGCGGCGGAGCTCTTCGCCGCCCAGCTCCAGGAGATGGACTGGGGCGTGGTGGTGGGGGAGCCCACCTTTGGCAAGGGCTTCTCCCAGCAGACCTTCTCCCTGGCCAATGGCGGCGCCATCAACCTCTCCACCGCCCGGTACTACACCGGCCAGGGGGTCTCCCTCATCGGCGCCGGCCTCACCTTGGACCAGGAGGTGGCCCTCACCGAGGAGGAGGCCGCCAAGCTGGCCGCCGGTACCCTGTCTCCCCAGGAGGACCCCCAGTTCCAGGCGGCCCTGGCGTTGCTGGAAGGCTGAGAAAGCAGTCAGGACCCCCGGCTAAGCCGGGGGCTTGAGTAAGCCCTAGAAGGGCACAATACGGACAACGCCCCTAAAGGGGCCGCGAATGGGTCGGCCAACTGCATTGCTGACTCATGGCCGGCCCCTGAA
>DXDV01000293.1 GCA_019115345.1 Candidatus Intestinimonas stercorigallinarum
GCCGCTCTGGAGATGATCCGGACCCGGCCCATCCGGGGGGCCGGCCTGGGCACCGACGCGGTGCGCCTGGCCATCAAGGATATGAACCTCTACCACGGCACCGCCCCCTTCGTCCACGCCCACAACCTGTACCTCCAGATCTGGCTGGAGACGGGGCTCATTGGGGTGCTCTCCTATGGGGCGGCCATGATCTGCGGCCTCAAGTCCGCCGCCAAGGCCTGCAAGCTCCACTGTCCCCACGAGGTGCGGCTCATCACCATCGGCGCCGCGGCGGCGGTGGCCGGCGTCCTGGTGGACTGCCTGGCCGACTACCTGTGGAACTATCCCCGGGTCATGGTCATCTTCTGGTTCCTCTTCGCCATCCTCCTCTCCGGCGTGAAGCTGGCCCGGCGGTATGCCCAGAAGGCCGAGACGGGGGGCGCGGCCCGGTGAAAAAGCGACTGCTGGTCTCGGATATGGACCACACCCTGCTGGATGAGGACTCCCAGCTCTCGCCGGCCAATCTGGAGGCCATCCGCCGCCATGTGGCCAGGGGCGGCCTCTTCACCGTGGCCACCGGCCGGGCGCCGGCGGCCATCCGGGTCTTCCCCGAGCTGCTGCCCTGCATCAACCTGCCGGTGGTCACCGGCAACGGCGGCCAGGTGGTGGACCTGGTGGGAGGGGACCGCATCCTGCGCCGCTGGGTCCTCCCCAAGGAGGTCTGCCCCATCATGAAGGAGGCCATCGACCGATTCCCCGGGATGGGCGCCGTGGCCTACTACGGTCTGGACGGCTTCTGCTCCTTCCGGGTCACCCCCTACGTGGACGGCCTCATCGCCAAGGAGAAGCGTCCCGCCCTGCCCACCACGGTGGACACCTCCCCCATGCCCTGGAACAAGACCCTCATGACCCAGGACCATGAGGCCCTGCTGGAGGTCAAGGCGTGGCTGGACCCCCAGCTCCCGGGCCTGGGCCGGACGGTCTTCTCCGAGGAGACCTACCTGGAGATCCTGCCCCTGGGGGTCTCCAAGGGAGCGGCCCTGTCGGTGATCCTGGAGATGGAGGGCATCGATCCCCAGGAGGTGGTGGCGGTGGGGGACGCCCCCAACGACAAGGAGATGCTGGAGCTGGCCGGCATCGGCGCGGCGGTGGCCAATGCCGCCCCGGAGCTGAAGGCGGCGGCCGACGTGGAGGTCTGCTCCAACGACGAGGGCGCCGTCCGGGACTGCCTGGAGCGCTGGTTCCTCTAAAATACATCCAGCTCCCGCCGTCCCATGGATGGGGCGGCGGAACAAGAAAAAGCGGACACCCGTGCGGGTGTCCGCTTTTTGACGTTCTAGGTCTGCTCCCCGGCGCCTGTGCCGCCTACATAGAACTCGGCCAGGTCGTCCAGCCGCAGGCAGGCCAGCCGGCGGTGGGGGGCGTTCAGGTTGCCGCAGCCGCAGTCGATGTCGAAGATCCCGTCCCCATGCCAGATGGAGAGGTCCTCGTCCATCCTGCCGGTGAGGAAGACCGTGGGGGTGTGGCCCACGATGCAGAGGGCGTCCGGGCAGGGGCGTACGCTGTCCGGTTCCACCCGGCCCCAGATGCGGGCGTGACGGTCCGGTCCGGGGAAACCGTGGACCAGGTGGAAGCTCCGGCCGTTCACTGTGAGGGAGAGGTGGTCCGGCAGGCCGGACAGGAACCGCAGGATGCGGCTGCGCTCCAGGGGCGTCCGCCGGTAGCGCAGCGTCCGAAAGGTGACCATGCCGCCGTTCTGCCGCCACAGCTCCCGGGCGCCCAGCTCGCTGCGGGGACCCAGGGTGCTCAGGCACATCTGCTCGTGGTTGCCCAGCAGCAGGGTCATGTTGGGGGCCTCCATGATCCGCTCCAGCAGGTCCACGCCGTCCGGCCCCCGGTCGATCACGTCCCCGATGATGTAGAGCCGGTCCCCGTCGGAAAAGCGGATGCGCTCCAGCATCTGCTCAAAGAGCGCCCGCTCCCCGTGGAGGTCCGACATGCAGTAGATCATGGGCCCCGCCTCCTTTCCCGTAAGGTAACCGCATCTTACCACAGCTTGCGTCACAATGCAACAGACGGGGGAGACCACGCCGCCCGCGCAGGGGGCATGGCCCCGGAGGAGCGGCGCTCGGAGCCGGCCCGCTTACGGCTCCACCTTCATCATCCGGTATCCCACGCCGATGTGGGTCTGGATGTACTGGGGTGAGCCGGGCTCCTGCTCCAGCTTCTTGCGCAGGGTGGCCATAAAGACACGGAGGGAGGCCACATCGTTTTCCCAGCTCCTGCCCCAGATCTGCTGGGTGATGAAGGTGTGGGTGAGCACCTTGCCCACATTTTTACACAGCAGGCACAAGAGCTTGTATTCACTGGGGGTCAGGTGGAGCTCCTGGCCGTCCAGAAAGGCGCAGCCGGCCGCATAGTCCACCTTCAGCTTGCCGTTGGTGAAAACGGCGTCTGTGGCCATCGTGCCCACCTGGAGGGCGGCCAGACGCCGCTGGGTCACCCGCAGACGGGCGAGGAGCTCTTCCACCGAAAAGGGCTTGGTCAGATAGTCGTCCGCCCCCGCGTCCAGCGCGTCGATCTTGTCTGTATCTTCACTGCGGGCGCTGATGACGATGATGGGCGTGTTTGAC
>DXDV01000035.1 GCA_019115345.1 Candidatus Intestinimonas stercorigallinarum
CGCCGGCGGCCACACCCAGCCCCACGCCGGAGCCCGCCCCCACCGAGACGGCGGAGCCGGAGCTGGTGGACGGCCTGCCCGTGGGGGCCTGGCCCATCACGGAGGAGCGCAAGAACTACGTGGAGGACAGCCTGACCCTCTACATCCCCTGCATCGACATCACCCGGGCCGTCCACGACGGCACCGACGAGGCCACCCTCGCCCGAGGGGTGGGCCTCTACGAGTACGCCCAGCTCCCCGGGGAGGGCAACCGGAACGTCTCCCTGGCGGGCCACCGCAACGGCATCGACAAAGACGGCAACATCACCCCCTACGCCCCCTTCTACTATATCGACCGGGTGGGAGAGGGGGACTACCTCTACCTCTACGACAGCGAGCGCATCTACCGCTACATCCACGAGCGCACCTGGGTGGTGGAGCCCGACGACTGGAGCCCCATCGCCACCACCGGCTACTCCTGCATCACCATCACCTCCTGTGAGCCCATCGGCATCGCCGACCACCGGATCATCTGCCGGGGGGTCCTGGACCAGATCTTTGACTACACCGACGACTTTACCTTTATTTCCAACGCGTCTGAGGAGGACGAGACCACATGAAAACGAATTTCCTGAAGCGGGCGGGCTCCCTGGCACTGGCCCTGGTCCTGCTGGCCGCCGCCGCCCTGATGGTGGGGGCCGCCGGCCACAGCGCCAAGGCGGAGAAGGCCGCCGTCCTGCCGGAGAAGGCCGCCCCCAAGACCGGCATCACCGTCTATTCCAATGAGAAGGCCAGCGTGGACGCCTCCAACCTGGCGGAGGGCTACCTGATGGTGACCTACACCGGGGGCAAGAACGTGCGCATCAAGGTGCAGATCACCAAGAGCGGCGGCGTCACCTATACTTACGACCTCAACAACGCCGGGCGGACGGAGACCTTCCCCCTCACCGAGGGAGACGGCACCTACACCGTGAAGGTCTTTGAGAACACCTCGGGCACCAAGTACGCCCAGGCCTTCTCCACCTCGGTGACCATGACCCTGCGGAACGACTTCCTGCCCTTCCTCTACCCCAACCAGTACGTGAACTACACCATGGACTCCCAGACCGTGGCCATCGGGGCCCAGCTGTGTACCGCCCCCACCGACGACCTGGGCAAGGTGACCGCCGTCTTTGACTGGGTGGTGGACAACTTCACCTACGACTATGAAAAGGCCGCCACCGTCCAGTCCGGCTATCTGCCGGTGGTGGACACCGTCCTGGCCGCCAGGAAGGGCATCTGCTTCGACTACGCCGCCGTGATGACCGCCATGCTTCGCAGCCAGAACATCCCCTGCAAGCTGGTGGTGGGGTACGCCGGAGAGGTCTACCACGCCTGGATCAACGTGTATGTGGAGGGCGTGGGCTGGGTCGACCAGGCCATCTACTTCGACGGGGTGAACTGGACCCTCATGGACCCCACCTACACCTCCACCGGCAAGCGCAGCCAGTTCATCATGGAGTACGTCACCGACCAGACCAACTACACCCAGAAATACGCCTACTGACCGCCCGGCCCGGCGGCGGCGTCCATCACCGTCGCCACGTTCCACGGGCGGCCCCGTCCGGGCCGCCCGTCACCGTTCCATCACATTGAAAGAGGGGATACCATGAACCAGACTGCCGCCAAGACCCTCACCGCCGACGAGCTCTCCGCCCTGTGCTGGCAGATGGCCCAGCTGGGCAAGGCGGGCGTGCCCTGGAGCGAGTGCGCCGCCCTCCTGCTGGAGGACAGCCAGCCCCCACGCATCCGGGCCGCCCTGGAAAAGCTCCGGGAGCCCCTGAGCATGGGGGAGCCCCTGGACGCCGCCATGGAGGCGGCGGGGGACTACCCGCCCTACCTGCTGCGGATGGTCTCCATCGGCCAGGCCTCCGGCCGCCTGGACCGGGTCCTCGCCGCCCTCTCCGACTACTACCGGGGGGAGGCCGCCACCCTGGACGCCATCCGCCGGGCGGTGACCTACCCCGCCGTCATGGCCGCCCTCATCGCCCTGGTCTTTCTGGTGCTGGTGGCCCGGGTGCTCCCCGTCTTTTCCCGGGTCTTTGCCCAGATGGGGGCGGGGCTCTCCCCCGCCGCCGCCGTGCTGCTGGGCTCCGGCTCCGGGGTGAAGTACGCCGCCTACGCCCTCTCCGCCCTCCTCCTTTTGGCCGCCGCCGCCCTCATCCTCTTCTTCCGGGGAGAGCGTGGGCTCCGGCTCCTGGGCAGGGGCAAGGTGGCCGGGGCCATCGCCAGGGGCCGCTTCACCTCCGCCATGGCCCTCATGCTCCAGAGCGGCCTGCCCATGGACGAGGCCCTGGAGCGCGCCGGGCAGCTGCTGGAGGGTTCCCCTATGGCTCCGGCCTTTGAGAAGTGCCAGCGCCTGACCGAGGAGGGGACCTCCTTCCCCCGGGCGGTGGAGGAATCCGGGATGCTGGGCGGCCTCCAGGCCGGGCTCCTCTCCGCCGGCTTCCGCACCGGCGCCCCCGAGGAGGCCATGGCCGAGATCGCCCGCCGCTGTCAAAACGAGGCCGACGAGAGCCTGGGCCGCCTCCTCTCCCGCTTTGAATACGGCCTGGTCATCGCCCTGTGCGCGGCGGTGGGGCTGGTGCTCCTGTCGGTGATGCTCCCCCTGCTGGGGGTGCTCTCCGCCATCGGGGGGTGAGGCCATGAGACGGCTGCTGCGTTTCCTGCTGCCCGCCGTGGTGGTGCTGGCGGGGCTCCCCCTGTGTCTGGGGTGGGTCAGCCAGGCCCTGGGCGGCCGGGCGTCGGAGGAGTCCCTCCGCCTGGTGGAGGAGAACGTCCGCCGGGCCGCCGTGCAGTGCTACGCCCTGGAGGGGGCCTACCCCCAGGACCTTTCCCACCTGGTGGAGCGCTACGGCGTGGCGGTGGACGAGGACCGCTGCCGGGTGGACTATATCTACATCGGCTCCAACCTGATGCCCGACATCACCGTGGTCCCCCTGACGGGGGAATCCTAAAGGAAAGGGGGCGCGCCCCGGATGGAACATGAACACACGCCCCTGCGCTCCGCCGCCGTGCTGGCCCTGTGCGGCCTCTTCGCCGTGCTGGCGGTGGGGCTGGCCCTCCTCTCCAGCGGGGTCTACCGCCGGACCGCCGAGGCCGCCGACGAGAACGCCGTCCGCCGCACCGCCCTCTCCTACCTCATCAACCAGGTCCACCGGGCCGACCGGGACGGCGGGGTGGCGGTGGGGACCTTTGGCGGCTCCGACGCCCTGGCCCTCACCGAGACGGTGGAGGGCGCCAGCTATGTGACCCTCCTCTACTGCCTGGACGGGCAGCTCATGGAGCTCTACACCGAAGCCGGGAGCGGCCTGACCCCCGCCGACGGTCTGGCCGTGCTGGCGCTGAGCGCCCTGACGGTGGAGACCGACGGGGAACGCATTACCTTCATCGTCACCGCCTCCGACGGCACCGTGTCCACCGCCTCGGTGTCCCCCCGGTGCGGCTTTGAGGAGGTGGGCGAGCTGTGAAGACCGTGCCCAAGTCCCGCCTGCTCCTGTTGGAGCTGGTGATCGACTTTATCATCTTTGCCCTGTGCGCCGTGGTGTGCGCGGCCCTGCTCTTCCAGGCCCGGACCATGAGCGACGAGAGCACCCGGCTCACCCAGGCGGTCTACATCGCCCAGGACGCCGCCGAGCGCGTCCGGGCCGGGGAGACCGTCTATGGAGGCTATTTCGCCGACGGCCGGCCGGACACCTCCGACCTGGACCCCCTTCTGAAGTCCACTCTGCCCGACTATCGGGTGACCTATCGGGAGGAGGGAGACAGCGTGGAGATCGGCGTCTGTCCGTACTCTGACCCGGAGGGGACGCCCGTCTACACCCTCACCGTCTGGAAGGAGGCCGCGCCATGAGCCGGAGGGAAAATTCTCCTGTTGGGGTGGGTGTACTGACGGTGCTCACCGTGCTGCTGGTGCTGGTACTGGCCGTCTTCTCCGCCCTCACCTACGCCTCCGCCCGGGCCGACCTGGCCCTCTCGGAGATCAACGCCGAGACGGCGGCGGCCTGGTACGCCGCCGACGCCCAGGCCCAGGCCCTGCTGGAGGACTTTCGGGCGGGGGACGAGCCGGAGCTGGAGGCCACCCTCCCCATGACGGAAAACCAATCCCTCTACGTCCGCTTCCGGCGGGAGGAGGGCGGCGCCGTCACGGTGCTGGACTGGCGGACGGTGCTGACGGAGGAGGAGGACCTGGGCGGGTCCAGCCTGCCGGTCTACGGCGCCGACGGCGGCTGAGCCGGACGAACTTTTCAAAAAAGGAGCTGCGTGCGCCATGCCGCTCATCGACATTCTCAACGAGGCCGTCTCCCGGGAGGCCTCCGACGTCCTCATCATCGCCGGTCTGCCCGTGTCCTACAAGGTCAGCGGCCGCATCGACCGGGTGGGGGAGCGACTCTTCCCCGACCACACCCAGGCCCTGGCCCAGGAGCTCTACGAGCTGGCCAGGCGGCCCATGGACCGCTTTCTGGAGGTGGGGGACGACGACTTCTCCTTCGCCGTCCCCGGCCTGAGCCGCTTCCGGGTCAACGCCCTGCGGCAGCGGGGCTCTCTGGCCCTGGTCATCCGGGTGGTCTCCTTCTCCCTGCCCGACCGGAACGCCCTGGGCATCCCGGACAACGTGATGGCCTTCGCCAACGCCCCCCACGGCCTGGTCCTCTTCACCGGCCCGGCGGGCAGCGGCAAGACCACCACCCTGGCCTGCCTGGTGGACGCGGTGAACACCACCCGGGAGGCCCACGTCATCACCATCGAGGACCCCCTGGAGTACCTCCACCAGCACAAGAAGAGCGTGGTCACCCAGCGGGAGCTCTATACCGACACCCAGTCC
>DXDV01000294.1 GCA_019115345.1 Candidatus Intestinimonas stercorigallinarum
TCTCAAAAAACTGGCCAGGTGGCTGTGCCAGGAGAGCCTTGCCTCTCTCTGCATACTCCTTCTTTGGCCACTACATGACCCAAACCCGGCGTATGCTTGACGCATAAGCCGGGTTTTTCGACAGCCTGAGGCCGTGCCGCAATTGCGGCACGGCCAAACTGTTGTACTGGAAGCATCCGCCTCAATAGGGCAGGATCAGGGACGAGAGGTTGGAGAAATCGTTGTCCCCCATGGTGTAGAGCCCGTCGTCGTCGGGGGCCACCAGCACCAGGATGCTCTCCACATCCAGGTAGTTCACCAGCCCCAGCCGGTCCCGGCACAGCTCCACGATGCCGCCGGCCCAGGCGTTTTCGTACTCGGTCTCGAAGGCGGCCCGCTCCTCCTCGGTCATGCTCCCCAGATCCGTCTCGGCATACCGGGCGGCAAACTCGGTCTGGAAGCCGGGCAGGGCGTCGGACCGGACCTGGAGGAAGAGGTCCATGGGCCGCACCGACACCTCCACGGCGTACCGGGTATCGTCCAGGGCCACCGCCGCCTGCACGGTGTACTGGGCCATGGCGGAGACCTCCGAGAGCAGGTCCAGGGCGGACTGCCGGGTCTCGTCGGTGAGGAGGCTGTCGTTGAGGTCGAACTGGTAGGCGAAGCGCCGGTACTCCTCCTCCAGAGAGGCCTCATAGGCGTCCTGGGCCTCCCCGTCGGTGAGGTCCACCAGGTCCAGGAAGGCGTTGTCCCAGGTGCCCTTGTAGGTCTCGTCCAGCACGCCCTTTACATAGGCGGTGGCGTCAAAGCTGGTCATGGTCTCCCCCTGGCAGGCGGCCAGGGACAGGCTCAGGGCGAGGGCGGCGCCCAGGGCGGCCGCCCGCCGGAAAATCCCCCCCCTCACCGGCACAGCTCCGCGATGGCCTGGGTGAAGATCTTGCAGGAGAGGAGGAGATTTGCGATGCTGGCCTGCTCGTCGGCGGCGTGCATTTTGGGGTCGAAGCCCGGGAAGTCGCAGCCGAAGGCCACGCCGCCGGGGATGTCGTGGACATAGGTGCCGCCGCCGATGGCGATGGGCTTGGGGTCCTCCACCCCGGTGTAGGCGGAGTAGCAGCGCAGCAGGGTCTGGACCAGGGGGGAGTCGGCCTCCACGCAGTGGACGGTGGTCATGTCCGGGTCGCCGGTGACGGCGATACCGTGGGCGGCAAGGCTGGCCTCGCAGGCCTTTTTGCAGTTGTCCTCATTGGCGCACAGGGGGAAGCGCACGTCGAACTTGGCGGAGAAGCCGGTCTCGGTGAGCTTCATGAGGGCCAGGTTCAGGGTGAGGGGGCCGGACTGGGCGTCGGACTGGGCGATGCCCAGGGCCTCGCCCCTGTTGTCCCCGAAGGGGAAGAGGGCGTGCATGGCCTTGACCGCCCTGGTGGAGCCGCAGTCGGCCAGCGCCAGGCCGTCCAGGACATCCAGCAGGGCGGCGATGGCGTTGATGCCGTCGTCGGGGGAGGCGGCGTGGGCGTTCCGGCCGGCGCAGTGGATGTGGCAGCCGCTGGCCGAGCCGTTCACCGTAAAGAGGGCGCCGGTGCGCCCGGCCACGGCGTCGCAGAGGGCCTGGACGTCGGCGGGGAAGAGGCCCAGCACCATGGCCTCGGCTTCGGGGGGCACCACGTTGGCGCGGAAACCGCCGGTGATGGCGGCCACCCGGGGCAGGGTGTCCGACTTTGCCCACTCCGCGCCGAAGTCGGGGCGGTAGTGGCCCTTCTCGATGTTGATGACAGGGAAGTCGGCGTCGGGGGTGAAGGCGTAGGGGGCGTAGGGCTCCCGGGCGTAGTAGTAGGCGATGTCCTCGGAGCCGCTCTCCTCGTCGGTGCCCAGGATCATCCGCGCGTTGGCGGTGAGAGGGAGCCCCAGGTCCCGGACGGCCTTCATGGCCAGCAGGGCGCACACCACGGGACCCTTGTCGTCGCTGACCCCCCGGCCGTAGAGCATGCCGTCCTTTTCCACACAGGTATAGGGGTCGGTGGACCAGCCGGAGCCCTCCCCCACCACGTCCAGGTGGCCCAGGATGTGGAGGCGGGTCTCCCGGCCGTTGAGGTCGGCCAGACCCACGTAGTGGTCGTAGTCGGTGGTGGTGAAGCCCAGCTCGGCGCAGAGCTTCAGGGCCTCGTCCAGGGCGGCGGCGGGGCCGGGGCCGAAGGGCTTGCCCGGCTCGGCCTCCCCCTTGACGCTCTTCACGGCCACCAGCCGGGAGATGGCGGCGACCAGCTCCCGCTCCCGGGCCGGGTCGTTCCAATAGGCTTCGATCTTTTCCTGATACATGGGAATTCCTTCCTTTCTGTTGGGAGACCCATCTCCCCGCCGCGGGACGGCTCAGCCGTCCTCGCTGTCCTTCCGGGCCAGCTCGTCCAGGTATTTGTAGACGGTGTACCGGCTCACGCCCAGGCGGCGGGAGACGAAGGGGACGCTCTTGCGGTAGGAGAAGGCGTTTTTCTGCTCCAGCATGGCCACCAGCTTGAGCCGGTCGGCCTTGCCCAGGGCGTCCACGGGCTTGCCCAGGGCGGCCAGGCACTCGTCGAAGAGGTCGCTGAGGGCGCTGTCGCCCCCCTGCCACAGGGCCGACTTCAAATCGGCCTCGGCGCTCATCAGATCCACCAGGATGCGGTTGGCGTACACCAGGGAGGTGTAGTCGAAGTTGATGCCCAGGGCCAGGTTGTAGTCCTCCCCCATGAGGTGGAAGGTGGAGGACTTGATCTGGGCCCCGGAGGGGGTGGTGGCGTACAGGTTGACCTGGTCGCTGGTCCGGGCCTCCGGCTCCAGCTCCCGGTCGGTGCCCAGGATGTCCAGGGTGGAGCCCACGGTGCGGCCGGAGACGTGGCCGTTGTAGATGGACAGGATGGGGTGGCTGGGCACCCCCATGTCGTGGACCAGAGTCTCGCAGGAGGAGCCGAACATCTCGGCAATGCCCCGGGCCGTCCGGTCCAGGAATTCAAAGGCTTCCTCACGGGTCATGGCGGCGCCTTCCGCCTCCTTTCCGCCGGCGGGGACGACCCCCCGGCAGAGAATATTTTACCCACACCCTGTGGAAAATGCAAGGGCTCAGCCCAAGGCAAACTGACAGAGCTTTTTCTCCTCGCCGGGGCGGAGCTTGATGGAGCGGATCTGGTTCCCCTCGGGGACGCACAGCCGCAGCCCCGCCAGCTCCGGGGAGCGCTCCAGGTCCCCCACCACGAAGAGGAGGACCCGCTTGCCCCGGAAGCGCAGGGAGGAGAGGTAGTCCTTCAGGGGGCGGCCCACCGCGCCCATGTAGGCGCTGCCGCCGAAGATCAGCAGGTCGTAGCTCTGGGGGTCGTAGCTGAGCACCGGGGAGGGGTAGTTGAGGGTGACGGTGTGGTCGGCTTTGGCCAGCGCCCGGGCCAGGGCCCAGGCCATGGCGTGATTTTTCCCCCGGTTGGAGGGCTGGTAGATCAAGAGGGCCTTCCGGGGGCCGTAGCCCACCTGCTTCTCCACCGGCCGCCGGACCAGGTCCCGCCTCCGGGCGGTCCAGTAAAAAAGCCCCGCCAGGGCCGCTCCGCCGCCCAGCAGCAGCAGAAACAGGATCAGCATGGTCTCTCCCTCCTTTGCAACGGAGCGGTCCCGTCCGGCGGGACCTGTCATAGATAGCGGGGAGAGCGCGGTCCCTTCCGGACCGCGCTCTCCTGTTCCGCTGTCAGTTGAACTTATAGATCCGCCGGGCCAGACGGTAGAGTCCCACCGAGAGGCGGCGGCCCTGATAGCCGGGGAAATTGCTTACGGCGGAGATGGCCCGGTATTTCATCCTGTGGTAGATGGCTGGGTCCACGGTGCGCATATACTCCCACAGCTCAGTCTTTTTCCCCAAAGCGGCGGGGGAGCCGTCGATGAGGAGGAAGATGGAGGAAATGGTCATCATCATGGCCAGGTAGTTGAACATGTACCGGCTCAGCCGGCGGTGCTGGGCGGACACCTTCCGGAGGTCGTGGGCCTGGATCATCAGCTTGGTCACCCGGACCTGCTGGTCCACCCGCTTGACCATCACCTGCTCGTTGACGCTCTGGTCGGCCCGGCCGATGAAGTAGCGGTAGAAGTTCAGGTCCATGTAGTAGAGGGTCTCCACGAAGGGGAGGGGCTGGTAGACGAAGATGTTGTCCACGTAGAAGGTGTGCTTGGGAAGCTCCAGCCCGCAGCCGCGCAGCAGCTGGGTGCGGTAGAACACCGAGTGCATCAGCAGGTACTGGGAGGGGCGGAACCGGCCGATCTCCTCCCAGGTGAACACCCGGTCCTTGGGGAAGACGTTGGCGTAGCCCATGACCTTCTGGGTGTTGTCCTCCACATGCTCGTAAACGTAGTTGCACACCAGCAGGTCCACCGGCTTCTCCATCCGGGAAAATTCCCGCAGCTTTTCGATGACCTTTTTGAGGGCGGCCACGTCGGCCCAGTCGTCGGAGTCCACCACCTTGTAATAAAGGCCGCTGGCCCGGCGCAGGCCCTGGTTCACGCCCTCGCCGTGACCGCCGTTTTCCTGGTGGACCACCTTGACGATGGTGGGATACTCCGCGGCGTAGCGGTCGGCGATGGCGCCGGTGCCGTCCGTGGAGCCGTCGTCCACCAGGATGATCTCCACGTCCTCGCCGCCCTCCAGCAGGGTCTGGACGCAGTGTTCCATGTAAGCCTCGGAATTATAGCAGGGTACCGCGAATGTCAGCAATTTCACAAGATCCGCTCCTGTCGTCACTTCTTTAAGAGGAGGTCGCACAGCTCCAGGGCCCGGAGGACGATGGCGTCCATGTTGTAGTACTTGTACTCGGCAAGCCGCCCCAGCAGGTGGAGGCCGCCGCAGCCCTCGGCCAGGGCCCGGTAGCGCCCGTAGAGGGCGTTGTTCTCCGGGTTGATGATGGCGTAGTAGGGGATCTCCCCCGCCGCGCCGGTGTAGGCGCGGGAGTATTCCTTCATGATGGTGGTCACCGGGTCCTGGAGCCGCTGGCCGGTGAGGTGCTTGAACTCGGTGATGCGGGTGTAGGCCTCGTCCACCGTGTAGTTCACCGTGCCGTGGGTCTGGTAGAACTGCCGGTCGAAGGTCTCAAAGACGAAGTCCAGGGTCCGGTAGGGCAGGGGGCCGAACCGGAAGCCGAAGAGCTCGTCGGCCTGGCCGGTATAGATCACCGGCCCGGCAAAGGGGGCGCCGTCCACCCGCACCGCGCCGCCGGACACGTCCAGCCGGGTGAGGGCGTCCACCCCCAGCTCCACGGTGATGTTGGGGTGGTCCAGCATGTTCTGGAACAAGGGGGTATAGCCCTCCAGAGGCATGCCCTGATAGGCGTCCTGGAAGTACCGGTCGTCCCGGGAGAGGCGCACCGGCACCCGGGCGGTGGTGGCCGGGTCGATCTCCTCCGGGGTCTGTCCCCACTGCTTCATGGTGTAGTGGACAAAGACGTGCTCATATACGTACTCGGCAATGGCGGCGATCTCCGGGTCGGGGTTCTGCCGCAGCTCCAGGATGGTCACCTGGCTCTGAGCGGGGTAGGCCGCCAGGAGCTTTTCCCCCAGCCGGCTGCCCTCCGCCTTTCCAAAGGCGGCCTCCAGGGAGTCCAGATTGAAGGGCACGGGGAAGCAGAAGCGGCCGTCCGTCTTTTTATGGGCCGGGACCACCTCCGGGTTGTCCCGGGGCAGGTTGGCAATGACCCGGTGCTGGTACCGCCGCCACCGGGTGAACCGGGACAGGTAGTCAAAGACCCGCTTGCTGCCGGTGTGGAAGATATGGGGTCCGTATTTGTGGATGAGCACGCCGTGCCCGTCCAGACAGTCGTAGGCGTTGCCTCCCACATGGTCCCGGCGCTCCAGCACCAGCACCCGCATCCCGCCCCGCTCGGCCAGCTCCCGGGCGGCCACCGCTCCTGCGTAGCCCGCGCCGATCACCAGGCAGTCAAAGGTCCTCTCCATCCGATGTCCTCACTTTCTTCGCTTTGCCCAAAAACCTTGCGCCTTCCACTGGCGCGTTTGAACGCGCCGGTGGAAATACGCATTGCAACAATGGCGGAATAAACCGCTTTGCGGTTGCTTCAGCACAGCTTGCAGAAAAAGCCCACTTTGGCTTTTTCTACAAGCTGCTGACTTTTTCGATTTCATCGAAAAAGTTCCTGACTGCACGCGAAAGTGGGGG
>DXDV01000036.1 GCA_019115345.1 Candidatus Intestinimonas stercorigallinarum
ATCGACGCGTTCCGGTCCATGGACCTGTACGTGGGTAGCGTGGTGGTCACCCAGTACGCCGGACAGACCGCCGCCGACGCCTTCCAGCGGCGGATGGAGCACCTGGGCGTCAAGACCTACCTCCACTATCCCATTGCCGGCTATCCCCACAACACCGGCCTCATTGTCAGCGATGAGGGCTATGGCAAAAACGAATATATTGAGACCTCCCGTCCCCTGGTGGTGGTCACCGCCCCCGGACCCGGCAGCGGCAAGATGGCCACCTGCCTCTCCCAGCTCTACCACGAGTACAAGCGGGGGGTCAAGGCGGGCTACGCCAAGTTCGAGACCTTCCCCATCTGGAACCTCCCCCTCCAGCACCCGGTGAACCTGGCCTACGAGGCGGCCACCGCCGACCTCAACGACGTGAACATGATCGACCCCTTCCACCTCTCGGCCTACGGGGAGACCACGGTGAACTACAACCGGGACGTGGAGATCTTCCCCGTCCTCTCCGCCATTTTCGAGAAGATCACCGGCGAGTGCCCCTACAAGTCCCCCACCGACATGGGGGTCAACATGGCGGGCAACTGCATCGTGGACGACGCCGTGGTGCGCGAGGCCGCCCGGCAGGAGATCATCCGCCGGTATTACGCCGCCCTGTGCGAGCGGCGGCAGGGCCGCTGCGGGGACGAGCCGGTGTACAAGCTGGAGCTGCTGATGCAGCAGGTGAAGGCCGACGCCTCCCTCCGCCCGGTGGTGGGAGCCGCCCTGGCGGTGGCCGAGGAGACGGGCAAGCCCGCCGCCGCCATCGAGCTGCCCGACGGCGAGGTGGTCACCGGCAAGACCACCGACCTCATGGGGGCCTCCGCCACCACCCTCCTCAACGCCCTCAAGCGCCTGGCCGGCATCGGCCATGAGCACCACCTCATCTCCCGGGAGGCCATCGAGCCCATCCAGACCGTGAAGGTCAAGCACCTGGGCAGCGCCAACCCCCGTCTCCACTCCGACGAGACCCTCATCGCCCTGGCCATCTCGGCCACCACCAACCCCCTGGCCCGGCAGGCCCTGGACCAGCTTGCCCGGCTCCGGGACTGCGAGGCCCACGCCTCCGTCCTCCTCTCGCCCCCCGATCTGGGCACCTACGCCAAGCTGGGCATGCGCCTCACCTGCGAGCCCACCTATGAGACCAACAAGCTCTACCACCGCTGAATACGCGCCAGGGCCCGTTGCAAAATAAGCCCATCAACAGGCGGAGAGGCGTCGCGCAAGCGGCGCCTCTCCTTCCCGCTGGGTGTTTCCATCTGCCAGCATAGCCTTGATCTCAGGCAGCAGCGCTTGTACGCATGACAAGGCCCCCTGATGTAGTCTGTTTCCTACATCAGGGGGCCTTTTGTCACTGTCCATTTTATTTCCGGTAGTCGTCCCCCACGCAGGTGAAGTTGCCGGTAAAGACGGCCAGCAGAGCGCCGCCCTCGTCGGTGATCTCCACCCGGATCACGCAGCTCCGCCGCCCACGGCGGAGCAGAGTGGCGGCGGCGGCGACCGCGCCCTCCCGCACCCCCTTGAGGAAGCGGATATCGGCGCATTCGGTGACGTATTTGCGGCCGTCGGCCCGGCACAGCGCGCCGGAGACGGCGTCGGCCAGGGTGAAGTAGACGCCCCCGTGGAGGCCGCCGGCGGGGTTGAGGCTGTTGGGCCCGATGACGGCCTGGGCGGTGGCCCGCTCCGGCGTCACCGACAGGATGGTGATGCCGCTGTGGGTCATATAGGGATTGTTTTGATTGGTGAAATCCAGCACCTCTTGAAGCTCCATGGTGGTCAGTCCTCGTCGGCCAGGAGGATGTGTCCGTCCTCCACCCGGGAGACCACCGCCAGAGACTCCACACGGATGCCCATGCGGCGGAGCACCTCGCCGCCGTCCTTGGTGGCCTTCTCGATGGCGGCGCCCACGCCGGCCACCTCCGCGCCGGCCTTGGAGACGATCTCCAGCAGGCCCAGCATGGCCTGGCCGCTGGCCAGAATGTCGTCCACCAGCAGCACCCGGTCGTCCTCGTCCAGGTAGCGCTTGGACACCCGGATGGTGTAGGATTTCTCCATGGAGAAGGAGTGGACCTCGGCGGTGTAGACCTCGGGGTCGATGTAGCCGGTCTGGAATTTCTTCGCGTAGATGGCGGGAACGCCCAGCTGCAGGGCGGTGAAGCAGGCCACGGCGATGCCGGAGGACTCCACGGTGAGGACCTTGGTGATCTTCTCTCCCCGGAACCGCTTGGCCAGGGCCTTGCCCGCCCGCTCCAGCAGGGCCACGTCCATGCAGTGGTTGAGGAACATGTCCACGCGGATGATGTCGCCGCTGCCCACCTCGGCGTCCTTCAGAATGCGCTTTCTCAGTTCTTCCATTTCCTTTTTTGCTCCTCCGTTCTCCAATGAACGCCATCCCGCCGCGGGATGGCTCAGCGGCCGTGGTTCCGGCACCGGTCCAGGAACCAGGCAAAGAGCTTGGCGCCGTCGGCGGTGTCCGGCCGGCGCCGGGCATAGGCCATGCGCTCGGGGTGAAACTGGACGCCCAGAATGGGAAGGGCGCGGTGCTCCACGGCCTCCACCACCCCGGACTCGCTCCAGGCCGCGGCGGTGAGCCCCTCCCCCAGTCGGTCCACAGCCTGGTGGTGGGCGCTGTTGGTCACCAGCACGGGGCCGTAGAGGGAAGCAAGCGTCGTGCCGGGCAGGGTGCGGATGGGGTGGATCTTGTCCCAGCAGTCGATGCTGGTCAGCCGGTGAAAGAGGTTGCCCACGGGCCCCAGATCCTGGATCAGGGTGCCGCCCAGGGCCACGTTGAGGACCTGGTGGCCCCGGCAGACGCCCAAAATGGGCTTGCCGGCGGCCAGGAAGGCCTCGGTCAGCGCCAGCTCGGCCTTGTCCCGGACAAGGTCGATCTCCTCCGAGCCCTGGTTGGCCTGCCCGAAGAGGGCCGGGTCCATGTCTCCCCCGCCGGCCAGGAGCAGCCCGTCACAGCTCAGGTCGGCGGCCGGACAGTAGCCCCCCGTGGGGAGGCCGCCGGCGGCCAGGAGCGCCTGCCGGTAGTTCCCCCAGGCGTCGTCAGAGGTGGAGACCAAGATACGGGGTCTGTCCATGCGGAAGCCTCACTTCTCATTGTCTGTCGTATTCTCGGCGGCCGTCCCGCCGCCGCGGCTCCCTTGAGCCGGTTTATGGAATTGCGCGGCTGCTGCCGCGCGGATCAACCGCTTTGCGGTTGATTCAATAGACATTATTATAGCCGAAAGCCCCTGGGACTTCAAGACGCGGCATTGACAAAGTGTGAAAAATAGGGTATCTTTTATGGTGCGCCCACGGCGTCTGCCGCCTCGGATCGCTGCCGGGGAAGGCGCGGGGAGAGGCAGGAAGTCCAGAGCCTGGGAAGAATGCCAAAAACACAAAACGCCAACAGAATGCGCACAGTTTTCCAGGCAACAATTAAAATACGGAGATGTACCCAAGTGGTTGAAGGGTCCGCACTCGAAATCATGTTTCCACTTTGGAAGTCCAAACTGCCGAAAAGCCAGTAACCATGCGGGTTTGCGGGCAAGTTCAAATCGTGAATTGGGGTC
>DXDV01000295.1 GCA_019115345.1 Candidatus Intestinimonas stercorigallinarum
GAATATCGTCTGGGGCAAACAGGTGGTCAGAGCGTCCAGAAAGTACCTCAGCGGCGCTCAGAGCGTCCACAGCGGTCTTATATGGGGAATTACCCATGTCATCATAACGGCTCTCTGAGGCCCTTATACACGCCTCCTGAGAGGCTTCACTCATAAGTCCGTAGACAATAGAAGCAAGCTCCCCACGGGTAATCTGTTCCTGAGCTGGAACAAAGCGTTCCAGGACTGGCAGAAGCTCTGCTGCTAATTTCCCCTCCAAGGTCGCTTTGCCGTAAGACAAAGTTTCTACTGCAATTTCTTCGTCAGATTCTTCCGGCTCTTTTTCTACCGTATGTTCCACAATTACAATATGGGACCCAATTCACCCATTCACGGCCTGACCGAAGCGGAGGTCAGGCGTCTGCGGGAGACGGGAGGCGGCAACGCCCCGCCACCCCCCATCACCAAGCCCACCGGTCAGATCATCCGGGAGCATGTATGCACCCTGTTCAATCTGTTCAACGTCCTCATCGCCCTGGCCCTGGCGGCGGTGGGGGCCTGGACCAACCTGCTGTTCATCTTCATCATCGCCCTGAACACCCTCATCGGCATCGCCCAGGAGCTCCACGCCAAGCGCCTGGTGGAGCGGATCGCCGTCCTCACCGCCCCCAAGGCCCGCGCCCTGCGGGACGGCGAGACCCGGGCGCTGCCGGTGGAGGAGCTGGTGCTGGGGGACGTGATCGTCCTGGAGCGGGGGGCGCAGGTCCCAGCGGACGCCCTGGTGCTGGAGGGCGGGGTGGAGACCGACGAGTCTCTGCTCACCGGGGAGTCCACCCCGGTGGGGAAGGGGCCGGGTGACGAGCTGCTCTCGGGCAGCGCGGTGGTCTCCGGGGCCTGCGTGGCCCGGGTGGTGCGGGTGGGAGCGGACAACTACGCCGCCCGCCTCACCCAGGAGGCCAAAGCCGCCGCGCCGGACCACTCGGAGCTGATGACCTCCATGGGGAAGGTGACCCGCTTCACCGCCTTTCTCATCCCGCCCCTGGGGGCGCTGCTCTTTGTGCAGGCGTACCTCTGGCGGGGCGCGCCCCTCTTCGACGCGGTGACCGCCACCGCCGCCGGTCTGCTGGGGATGCTCCCCAAGGGGCTGGTGCTCCTCATCACCGTGAGCCTGGCGGTGGGGGTGGCCAAGCTGGCCAAATCCCGGGTGCTGGTGCAGAACCTCTTTTCCCTGGAGAGCCTGGCCCATGTGGACGTGCTGTGCCTGGACAAGACGGGCACCCTCACCCAGGGAAAGATGCGGGTGGAGCGGGTGGTCCCCCTGGACAGCCGCCCGCCCCGCCCCCTGGAGGGGCTGATGGGAGCCTTTCTTGCAAACAGCGGCGACAACAACGCCACCTTCCAGGCCCTGCGGGACTATTTCGGCGCGGAGGACGGCGGTTGGAAGCCCCTCTCCAAGGTCCCCTTCTCCTCCCAGCGGAAGTGGAGCGCCGTGACCTTCCCGGAGCTGGGCACGGTGGTGGTGGGGGCCCCCGAGCGGATGACGGGCGCCGCCCTCCCGGAGGAGCTGCAAGCGGACATTCAGGCGGGCAGACGGGTGCTGTACGCCGCCCTCACCTCCCAGCCGGTCCGCCCGGACGGCCCTCTGCCCGAGACGCGCGCGCTGGCCGCCCGGCAGGCCGCCCAGGTGGTGCTGCTGGACTCCGACTTCACCGCCCTGCCCTCCATCCTGCTGGAGGGCCGCCGGGTGGTGAACAACATGACCCGGGTGGCGGGGGTGTTCTTCGTCAAGACCATCTACTCCGCCCTCCTCTCCCTGCTTTGCGTCCTGACCAACCTGCCCTTCCCCCTCATCCCCATCCAGGTGACCCTCATCGACCTGTTTATTGAGGCCTATCCCGCCTTTTTCCAGTCCTTTGTCCCCGACGGGCGGAAGCTCACGGCCCGGTTTCTGCCCTTCGTCCTGCGCCGCGCCCTGCCCAACGCCATCGCCATCCTGCTCTCGTCGGCGGCCCTGCTGCTGGGCGGAGAGGCCCTGGGGCTCCCCACCGGGCAGCTTCCCCTGGCCCTCTATCTGGTCATCGGCGCAGTGGAGGCGGAGGCCCTGCTGAAGTCCTGCCTCCCCATGACGCCCCTGCGGAGGTTCCTGTTCGTCACCGCCTCCGCCGGCTTCTTCTGCGCGGCAGTGCTCTTCCACGCCGTCCTGTCCCTGCCGCCCCTCCTGCCAGAGACGGTCCCCGCCGTGCTGCTGCTCTCCGCCCTCTCCATCCTGGCCGAGCGGCTGTGCGCCTGGGGGCTGAGGCATCTCCCCCGGCTGGGGGACGGGGAGGCGGAATATCTGAAATTTCCCTGCGCCTGACCCATCCTCATCCCGCCGGCCCGGCGGGGAGGTTTACGCGGTCTCCTCCCGCAGCTTCATAGTCTGCTCCGTCCCCGCCGCCAGCCGGCGGGCGGAGCGGGTATACAGACCGACCACCAGCAGGGTGGACAGCACATCGGCCACCGGCTGGGCCCAGACCAGGCCGTCGGCCCCCATAACAGCCTCCAGAAGGAACAGGGCCGGGATATAGATGATGCCCTGGCGGCTGAGGTTGACCACCAGGGCCTCGGTGGCCGCACCCATGGCCTGGAGGGCGTTGGAGAACACATAGAACACGCCGAAGAGCACACTGGTGGTCAGCAGGATATAGACGAACCGCACCGCATAGTCGTAGGCCTCCGCCTCGGTGAGGAAGGCGCTGACGATCTGACCGGTGAGGAGGTAGCAGGCCGCCGTCATCACCACGCTCAGGGCCAGGGCGGACCACAGGGAGAAGCGCATGACCTTTTGGAAGCGGTCCCGCAGCCCGGCCCCCACGCAGTAGCCCAGAAGGGGCTGGACCCCCTGGCCGAAGCCGATGCACAGCATCCCGGTGATCATGGTCACCTTCATGGCCACCCCGATGCCCGCCAGGGCCATGTCCCCGTAGCCCGCCATGCGGCTGTTGACCACGATCTGGGACAGGCTCATAAGGAGGGAGCCCAGGGAGGCCGGGATGCCGATGGACAGCACGCCGGAGCACACCCCGTCCCCCGCCCGGAAGTCCCGGGGATGGACGCTGAGGGTGGAGCGCCCCCGGAGGAAATAGAGGATGTAGTACCCGGCCCCCACCACGTTGCCGATGACGGTGGCGATGGCGGCTCCGGCGATGCCCCAGTCGAAGGTGAGGATCATGATGGGGTCCAGCACCACGTTGGTCAGATTTCCGATGACCTGGCCCATCATGGCTTTGGTGGACTCTCCCTCCGCCCGGATGACGTTGTTGTAGCAGTTGGCGATGAGGACGAAGGGGCCGCAGAGGGCCACGATGGTCAGATAGGTCTTGGTGGGCTCCCAGGTGTCGGCGCTGGCCCCCACCAGGGTGAGGATCGGGTCCATGAACAGGAGGAACAGCACGGAGAGGACGATCCCCACCCCCACACAGCTCCACATGCAGAAGGAGCACACCTGCCGGGCGTAGTCCCGGCGTCCCTCTCCCATGGCCCGGGAGATCACCGACGTGCCCCCGATGCCGAAGACGGTGCCCACCGCCATGAAAATGAGAAAGACCGGGGTGGCCAGGGACACCGCCGCCACCAGGATGTCGTTGTGGGTCTGGCCGATGAAGAAGGTATCCGCCAGGTTGTAGACCAGCACCATGAGCATGGCGGCCATGGCGGGCACGGCGTTCTTCAGCACCGCCCGGCCCACGGGCATGCTGCGGAAGGCGTCCATCTGATTGGTTTGCGTCATTGTAAAGCATCTCCCTAAATAAAAAGTTCCATATTAATCGCATGCTATTAAAATGAGCAAAACGAAAGCGCCGCGTGGACAGGCGCGCACCACAACGCGTATTTCCGCTGAAACGCCAAGGCGTTCAAGATCCATCGGTTTTGCCCAAGATCCTTGCATTTCCCACGGCGGCATGGGTATGCCACTATATAGGCGAACATATTGCAGCAATGGCGGAACGCTGCCGGCAAACGCCGGGTTCGGCGCTTGTCGGCAGCATTGCGCGGCTATGGGGCGCGAATCGACCGCTTTGCGGTGATTCTGCAGACATTACTGCAAGGAGTCCCGGACCTTGCGCAGCAGCAGTATAAAAATGTCCCGCTCGGCCTCTGTCAGAGACGAGAGCAGCTGTCTCTCCGCCTCTGCCATCCGGGCGTCCGCCGTCCGGCAGCAGCCGGCTCCGGCCTCAGACAGCCGCACCACCTTCACCCGCCGGTCCTCCGCGTCTCCGAAGCTCTCCACCAGGCCCTTCTGCTCCAGCCGGGACACAATGCCGGCGGCGGTGGACTGGGCCACGTGAAGGGCCTTCTCCAGCTCCTTCAGCGGCATCTGCCTGTGCTCCGCCCGGTCCAGCATCAGCAGTACCCCTACCTGTGCCATGGTCAGCCCATCGGCGCGCAGGCTGTTGTTGGCCTGCTTTTCCAGCGCGTCGTGGATCTGCTTGAGCAGCGTTCCGCAGGAATCCTGAATGTCCAATGCCGTCACCTCCTCTGCACATCAAAAAGCATAGCACGCTTTCTTTTATAAGTCAATAGCTTGCTTTTGAATTTTCCCTTTCAGCGGCGCTCCTGCCACGGAGGCACACCAGAGGGGAGGAGAAACGCTTTGTGCCGCCCTCAACCCAGCATGGCCAGCGTTCCGGCCACGATGAGGGCCAGCCCCCAGCCGGAGCGGCGGGTCAGCTTCTCATGGAACACCACATAGGAGAAGGCCACCGTCACCAGGATGCTCAGCTTGTCGATGGGGACCACCACGCTGGCGGGGCCGTCCTGGAGGGCCCGGTAGTAGCACAGCCAGGAGGCCCCGGTGGCAAGGCCGGACAGGACCAGGAACAGCAGGGTCACCCCACCGATGTCCCCGATTTGGTCCTGGGAGCCCACCACAAATACCATCAGCCACGCGAACGCCAACACCACGATGGTGCGGATGGCGGTAGCCACCGTGGAATCCGTTTTCCGGATGCCGCACTTGGCCAGGATGGCGGTCACTCCGGCGAAGAAGGCGGAGCCTACCGCAAAGAAGAGCCACATGTTACTCCATCTCTTTTCCGTTTTTTATTGGGCCTTGAAGCGGCAGCCCGCCCCCCACACGGTCTGGATGTACCGCGGATGGGCGGGGTCGGCCTCGATCTTCTCCCGGATGCGGTTGATGTGGACGGCCACGGTGGCGTTGTCCCCCATGGCCTCCAGCCCCCAGATCTTCTCGTAGAGCTCCTCCCGGCTGAACACCCTGTCCGGGTGGAGCATCAGGAATTGGAGCAGCTCGTATTCCCGGTTCTTCAGCTCCACCTCCCGTCCGCCCACGAGGACCCGGCGGGTGGCCGTGTTCAGGCTGAGCTCCCCCGCCCGGAGCTCCGGCTTGGCCCTCTGCCCTCCGGCGGTGAGCCGCTCATACCGGGCCAGGTGGGCCCGGACCCTGGCCACCAGCACGCTGGGGGAGAAGGGCTTTTCGATATAGTCGTCCGCCCCCAGTCCCAGGCCCCGGATCTTGTCGATGTCCTCCCGCCGGGCGGTGACCATGAGGATGGGCACGTCGGTCTCCTCCCGCAGCCGCCGGCACACGGAAAACCCGTCCATGCCCGGCAGCATCAGATCCAGCAGGATGAGATCGAACGCCCCGTGGAGCCCCCGCTCCAGCCCGGCGACGCCGTCCGGGGCGACCTCCACCTGAAAGCTGTTGAGTTCCAGATAATCCCGCTCGATGGCGGCGATGTCCCCGTCATCCTCGATGATCAGGATCTTCTGCATCTCCGCTCTCCTCCTTTGGCAGTGTGATCTCAATGACCAGCCCGCGCTCGGGGCCGTTGCGGGCCCGAATGGTCCCTCCCATGCCCTGTATCGCCTTGGCGGCGATGGCCAGCCCCAGGCCGCTGCCCCCGGCGGGGTTCTTCCGGGCCGGGTCGCTGCGGTAAAAGACGTCGAACAGCTTGGGCAGGGCCGCCTCGGGCACACCGGGGCCGTCGTCCGCCAGCACCAGGCGGCCGCTCTCGGCCAGAGTGATGGAGAGCTGTCCCAGCGCTTTGTCTTTATACTTGATGCTGTTCTCCAGGATGTTGGAGAGCACCCGGCGCAGCTGTTCCGGATCGGCGGAGACGGTCACCGGAGCAAGCTGCGCCACCATAATTTCCAGCCCCCTGGCCCGGGCGTCCGGGGCGGCCTCCTCCGCAAAGCCGGTGAGGAACTCGTCCAGGCGGACGGACCGCAGCTCCATGGGCGTCCCCTCCAGATCCAGCTTGGAGTAGAGAAAAAGCTGGGACACCAGCCGGTCGATGTCCAGCGTCTTGGTGTGGATGGTGCGGAGATACCGCCGCCGGGCCTCCTCCGTCTGGGCCACGCCGTCCAGCAGGCCCTCCACGTAGGCCCGGATGGAGGTGAGGGGGGAGCGCAGGTCGTGGGAGATACCCGCCAGCAGCTCCTTGCGGCTCTCCTCGTCCCGGCGGGCGCGCTCCACCGAGGCTTTCAGCCGGGCGGCCATGTCGTTGAAGGCGGCGCACACCGGGGCGAACTCGTCCTTCCCCTTGTAGTTCAGGCGGTAATCCAGATCTCCCTCTCCGATGCGGCGGACGCCGGCGTCCAGCAGCTCCAGCGGCTCCCGGATGTGGCGGAACACGAACCGGGTGAGAAAGCGGTTGGTGAGGAGAATGGCCAGGAACACCACAAACAGCAGAAGGATGGCCGCCAAGGCCGCCGCCACCTTCCAGTCCTCCCCGAAGGAATCAAAGTGGGTGCCGAACAGGTACAGGGTCCAGGAGCTGCCGCCCTCCTCCAGCCAGGCCAGATAGACGCTGCGCTCTCCCCCGCTGACCAGGACCTCCGGCCCCTGGACGGCTGCCGCCGCCTGGGCCAGGTTCTCGTCCGTGGGGTGCTCCGCCCCCGTCATATCCTCCATTGTCCCGTCCCGCTCCACCACGATGCGCAGGGAGCTGGAGGCAGCCAGGTTCTCCAAATCGCCCATCTGCTCCCGCCAGCGGTCCGGATGCTCGGCCACCAGCTCCTGGAACCGCTGGGACACCACCCGGCCCAGGTGCAGCATATCCTCGCCGTCCTCCAGCTCCAGGCCGGTATGAGACACCGTCAGCCAGACCAGGCCGAGGCACAGAACGCCCGCCAGGCAGGAGATGGCCGCCGGAAGGACGATCATCAGGATATTGGAGAGAAACAGCCGCCGCTTGATGGTCATGCCGCTCCACGCCCCTTCTGTGTGGTCTCTATGGACCATCATAATGCGTACGGAACAAAGCCGAACGCCTTGAAAGCGAAGGTTTTCAAGGCCAAATGGCTTTGTTCCAGTGCAAAGTTTTTGGAGAATTTCGTCCAAAAACCTTGCGCCTTCCACGGGTGCGTCTTAACGCACCCGTGGAACTACGCATTGTGACAATGGTTGAATTCCATAAAAGCGGCTCCTTTGAGCCGTTTTTATGGAATTGCGCGGCTGCCGCCGCGTGGATCAACCGATTTGCGGTTGATC
>DXDV01000296.1 GCA_019115345.1 Candidatus Intestinimonas stercorigallinarum
AAGGCAGTTGCTCTATCCAACTGAGCTACTGGCGCGTATGGAGCGGGTGATGGGAATCGAACCCACGCGACCAGCTTGGAAGGCTGGGATTCTACCATTGAACTACACCCGCACGGGCGCTGTCCATCCTCAAATGTCAGCCAGGATATGTTACCACATCGGGGGCGGATTGTCAATCCGTTTTTTAAACTTCGGTTGGATTTTTCTGCTCCGGCTCTGCCGGAGCAGAAAAATCCGTCAAGTCATTCCAGCGCCGCGTCGCAGTAGGCGCAGCAGTCGATACCGCCGTTGCGCTTCACCAGCGGGGGGAGGTAGAGCTCGGTCTGGGTGACGCACCGGGGGTTCCGGCACACGGGCTGCCGGCCGATCTCCACCACGCCGGGGTCCAGCCGGGGCTGGTTGGCCAGATCGGTGAGGAGGGCCATCCGGGCATACATGCCGTACCGGGCCTGCTCAAAGTAGACCGCCCGGGGGTCGTCGTCCACGTCGATGGTGATCTCGTCCACACGGGGGAGGGGATGCATGACCAGCAGGTCCTTCTTGGCCCGGTCCAGCTTCCGGCGGGTGAGGATGTAAATGCCCTTGTTCCGCTCGTACTCCAGGGGGTCCACAAAGCGCTCCCGCTGGATACGGGTCATGTAGAGCACGTCCAGCTGGGGGATGACCGACTCCAGGCCCGTGACCTCGGTGAACCACATGTTGTTTTCCCGCATAAAGGCCCGCATATACTCGGGGATGGCCAGCTCACGGGGAGCAATGAGGAAGAACTTGATGCCCTGGAACTTGGCCATGGCCTTGATGAGGGAGTGGACGGTCCGGCCGTTCTTCAGGTCCCCGCACAGGCCCACCGAGAGGCCGTCCACCTTTCCCCGCAGGCGGGTGATGGTGGTGAGGTCGGCGGTGGTCTGGGTGGGGTGCATGTGGCCGCCGTCTCCGGCGTTGATGACGGGCACGTTGGAGTAGAGGGAGGCCGCCTTGGCGGCGCCCTCCTGGGGATTGCGCATGACCACCACGTCGGCGTAGCCGGACACCATTTTAATGGTGTCCTTCAGCGTCTCGCCCTTGGCCACCGAGGAGGAACGGGGATCGGCAAAGCCGAACACCGTGCCGCCCACCCGGAGCATGGCGGTCTGGAAGGAAAAATTGGTGCGGGTGGAGGGCTCATAGAACAGGCTTGCCATGACCCGCCCCTTGCAGGCGTCCAAAAAATCAGCGGGGTGGTCCATGATTTCACTGCACCGCTGGTACAGAGAATCCCACTCCGCTCGGCTCAGGTCTCCAAAGTCGATGAGATGCCGCATAGCTTGACGATCCCCTTTAGAATTTTTTTCATTCTATCATAATCGGAGCAGTGAGACAAGGGGCAAGGTGACAAATTTCCCCTGGATTTCCGGCGGCGCTCTTGTGTCCGCCCGAAAAGAGGCGGTATGATTTCGCCGCTCCCGGACCATCCTAACAGAGATCACGATGGGAGGGAGCATGCGGGATGGCGTGGCTTTGGTACTTTTTGTTTTATAGTTTCCTGGGCTTTTTGGCGGAGATGGCCTTCGCCCGGGCGGTGGGGGCGGAAAAGCGGGACAGGAAGTGCTTTCTCGTCCTGCCCCTGTGCCCGGTCTACGGTCTGGGCGCCCTGCTGATCCTGGCCCCGGCCCCCTGGCTGCGGCCCTGGCCGGGTCTGGTGGCCCTGTGGTCGGCCCTGGCCGCCACGGCGGCGGAGTACGGCATGAGCCTATTTTACGAAAAGGCCCTGGGGGTCTCCTTTTGGGACTACTCCCACCTGCCCCACAACCTGGGCGGGAGGATCTGCCCCCGCTTCTCGGCCTGCTGGTGCCTGCTGGGCCTCCTCGCCGTCTACGGCATCCAGCCCCTCGCGGCGGCGGCGGCAGAACGGCTTCCCGGCTGGCTGACGGCCGCCGCCGCCATCGCCCTGCTACTGGATGGCGCGGCCACCGCCCGGCTCCTCCGGAAAACCGGTTCCACGGATGCGCTGTGTTGGTATCGCCATTTGCCTTTGCCTATTTTGACCAAGGAAAAATCTAATTTAGAAAACTAGATTTTATGATTTTGATATTGATATCTTGCCATAAAAAGAGTTATACTATATGCGAAAGGGATGGGCCGCCGGGCGGCCGGTCCCGAGACGCGTTTCGCGCGGCACTTGAGAAAAGGCGGTGATCCCAGATGGACGAACGCATGGAATACACTTCTCTCCCCCTGTCGGGGAGGCCCCGAAAGGCCAGGCAGGGCATCCGCCGGGAGAAGGGGAGGGACCCCTACGACGGCCTGCGGCCCTGGTCGGCCATTACCCACGGCGTGGGCGCTCTGTTGGGCGTGTTGGGGACGGCGCTCCTCCTTCTGCGCGTCCGGGCGCTGGGAGGCGGCTGGGTGGAGATGGCCGCCTTCCTCATCTACGGCCTGAGCATGGTGGGGCTCTACACCGCCAGCACCCTGTACCACTGCCTGCGCACGGGGGTGGCGGGGCGGATCGCCCTGCGGAAGTATGACCACATCTCCATTTACTTCCTCATCGCCGGCTCCTATACTCCCATCTGCCTGCTGGTCCTTCCCGACGAGGGGGGCATCCCCATGCTGGCGGCGGTGTGGGCGGTGGCACTGGCGGGCACGGTGATGGCCCTGCTCTGGATCGACGCCCCCAGGTGGGTGACCTCCGGGGTCTACCTCTTTATGGGGTGGATGTCGCTCTTCCTCCTGCCCGCCCTGCTGCGGAGCATGCCCCCTCTGGGCCTGTTCTGGCTGGTGCTGGGGGGCGCTTTGTACACGGTGGGCGGAGTGCTCTACGCCGTCAAGTGGCCGGGGCGGAACAACCCCCGGTTTGGCTGCCACGAGATCTTCCACCTCTTCATCCTGCTGGGCAGCGTGGCCCACTTTTTCTTGATGTATCAGGTGGTGGCCGTCCTGTAAGCAGGCGGCCCGGGGAGAAAAAATCACGGCGGTTTCGCCGCTGTCTCCCGGCGCGTCCAGGAACTTCTCCTGGACGCGCTTTTCTTTTGCTTGCCTTTTGGCGAAAAATGCGCTATGATACTCTTTAAGAGAAAACCAGCCGATATTTCATACGGCGTACAGGAGGCTTTCGCATTGTTCAATCAACGGCAGTTAGAGATCATTGACCTGCTGCAGACGGAGGACAAGGTCAGTGTCAGCGAGCTCACCCAGCGCTTTGGGGTGTCTCTGGTGACGGTGCGGCAGGATTTGAAGAAGCTTGAGGACCAGGGGGTCCTGAAGCGGACCCACGGCGGAGCCATCCCCGTGGACAACGGATATGACACCTCCACCCGGATGTGGAACAACTACGAGCAGAAGCTGCGCATCGCCCAGCGGGCGGCGGAGATGGTGAGCGACGGGGAGACCGTCATCGTGGAGACCGGCTCCACCTGCTCTCTGCTGGCCCGGGAGCTGGCCTCCAAGCGGGGGGTGACCGTCATCACCAACTCGGTGTTCCTGTGCAATTTTGTCCGCCGGTGCCCCGCCCTGGACGTGGTGCTGCTGGGCGGCTCCTTCCAGCACGACGCCGAGGCCAACGTGGGCCCCCTCACCAAGCTGGGCCTGGCCCAGTTCTCGGTGGACAAGTGCTTCATCGGCGCCGACGCCATCAGTGAGGACAAGGGCATCTCCACCATCAACCTCTTCCGGGCCGAGGTGGCCCGGGCCATGGCCAAGTCGGCCAAGAAGATGATCGTGCTGGCCACCTCCGACAAGGTGGGGGCCAACGCCGTGGCCTCCAGCTTCCCCCTCTCCTCCGTCCATACCGTCATCACGGACAAGGACCTGTCCAAGGAGGGCCGGGGCCTGCTGGATCAGGCCGGGGTGGAGGTCATCACCGTCTGAAGCGGGACGGCAGCCGGAGGAGCGGGAGACATGGTTTACAATTTGTTCATGCATCCTTCAAAGTTTGTCCATCCATTCCATATGCCGGATATGGTATCCTATGAGCGTGGACAGGATAACAGATCAAGAAATCACTTCATCATCTCCAACCTCCTCTCTCTTTCTCAACTCAAACACGGGAAAGCGCCTCGTCATTGACGGGGCGCTTTTCTCAGGCTGTCAAAAAAGTCCCTTGGGGGACTTTTTTGACAGCCTGCATCCCGTTCCTTTCCTGCCCTCTCCAGGGCGGAAAAGTCCTCGCTGTGCTCGCCGCAGTCCTTGCAGGGCAAGGACTGCGGGGGATGTCATCCCATTCGAGGCGGGCTGCCGCCCCCTCGAGCTCCCCTGCACCTCCGTAGCACGTCTGCCGTCTCACGGAAGTTTTTCGACAAGCTGGCGCCCCGTCATCGACGGGGCGTTTTTCTATGCCGGAAACGAGTGGAGCGGGGATTGACAAGCCCGCCGGCAGCCGGTATGATGGGGCCGGCCGCGGCGGAGGCCCGGACGGGAAATGGGTTCAAACAGGGCCCAGGCAGTCTGAGAGGTAGGCCGCCGCGTCGAAGGGGTCCAGGGGGCTGTCCCTGCGCAGGTAGAGGGGGTGGTGGGGATGGCCCCTCTTGGAGCGCTTTCCGGCGGAGAACCACCGGGCGTCGAACTCGGCGCCCACGGCGATCATGTCCCGGACGCAGCCTGGGAGGTAGGGGCGCTGCTCGATGATGTTCCCCCAGGCGGCCCAGACGGCGGGGCGGCCCGCCCTGGTCTGGGACAGGGCGTAGCGGAAGGCGGCCATGTTCTCGGCGTGGAGCCGGGGGTTGACCGCCGGCTCCATGTCGCCGGGCCGGGTGGCCCGCTGGGCGTAGACGTTGAACATGTGGAAGCTGTCGTAGCCGTTGCCCAGGGCGATGCGCTCCACCGACTTGAGGGTGTTGTCCAGGGCGTTGGGGGCGGCGGTGGAGGGGTTGACCCCCACGCAGATGAGGGGCTTCTCTCCCCGGGTGCCCAGGATGTACCGGTACTCGGCGTACACATTGGGGACGTAGAGCCACCGCGCCGTGTCGTAGTCCGGCGAGGGGCGGAGGGCCTGGTCCAGGGCGTCGGCAAAGGACAAAACGGCGAGGGAAGCCGTGGTGTCGCAGGCTGGAATGTGCATGGCGATGCCTCCTGACAGAGAGATGACGGGCCGTTTCCGGCCCCACAGACAAGGATACAGACAGAGGGGAAAAGATGCAATACCAAAACGTGAAAAAGGCGGTCTTTCTCCGCCGTCCCAACCGCTTCATCGCCCAGGTGGAGCTGGATGGGGCGGAGGAGACCGTCCATGTGAAGAACACCGGCCGGTGCCGGGAGCTGCTCCTGCCGGGGGCCGCGGTCTACCTGGAGGACTGCGGCAGGCCGGAGCGCAAGACCCGGTACGACCTCATCGCCGTGGAGAAGGGGGCGCGGCTCATCAACATGGACGCCCAGGCCCCCAACAAGGTCTTTGGGGAGTGGGCCGCCGCCGGCGGCTTCCGGGGGGAGCTGACGCTGCTGCGGCCGGAGAGGGTCTGGGGCAGCTCCCGGTTCGACTTCTACTGGGAGGGGGCGGAGGGCCGCCGGGGCTTCGTGGAGGTGAAGGGGGTCACCCTGGAGGAGGGGGGCGACGTCTATTTCCCCGACGCCCCCACCGAGCGGGGGGTCAAGCATGTGGAGGAGCTGATGGCCTGCCGGGCGGCGGGCTATGAGGCCACCCTCTTCCTGGTGGTCCAGATGGCCCACGTGGGGATCTGGCGGCCCAACGACCGGACCCATCCGGCCTTCGGCGCGGCGGTCCGCCGGGCGGCCGGGGCGGGGGTGGAGATCCTCTGCCGGGACTGCGAGGTGACGCCGGAGACCATCGCCATGGGAAAGCCGGTGGAGATCCGCCTGTGAGGGATGCCGGCCGCGGCGAGCAAAGCGAGGACTTTTCCGCCCTGGAGAGAGCCGAAAAGTAACGGGATGCAGTCTGCATGGTGAGCATTGCACATGCTTTCCGTCTGTGATATGATAATGTCTGATGAACAAAGCCATTCGGCCTTGTTCCGTACGCATTATGATAAAAGCGCTTGGCAGAGCGCGCGAAGGGAGCCGGGAGACCGGCTTTTCCACCCGGCGGGTGAGGTCCAGATGGTTCCAAGCGGATGGCTTTGACACGGAGGAGGATGGGAAATGAGCGTTCAGATCGTGGCCTTTGGAGATTCCAACACCAGATACTATCTGGGGGATACCGGCACGCCGGGCCCCCTGGAGGAGGCGTGGCCCGCCAAGCTGGAGGCCATGCTCCGGGCCAGGGGAGTGGACGCGGCGGTAAAGAATGAGGGCCGCCCCAGCGTCCAGGCCGACTACGCCATGGAGCACTTTGCCGGGGCCACCGCCGGGGCCGACCTGTGCATCCTGGGCTTCGGCACCAACGACGCCAAGCGGTTTGAGGTCCCCCTGGGAGAGTTCCTCTCCGAGGTCTCCGACGTGCTGGACCAGGCCGCCGAGGCGGGGATGCCCCTCATGATGCTGGGCATCCCGTGGTTCTCCGAGGAAGTGGCGGGCCCCGAGCTCCAGAACCGGCTGCCCATCTGGAACGAGTCCCTGTCCAGCCTGTGCGACCAGCTGGGCATCCCCTTCGTGGACCTCTATACCCCCTTCAAGGACGACCCGGAGCGGTGGTTCAACGAGCGGACCACCCCCAAGCGCCACCTCTCCGCCGAGGCCCAGACCCGGGTGGCGGAGCTGCTGCTCCCCCTGGTGCTGGCCTGGCTGGAAAAGCGTTGAATCAGAGCGCCTGTGTTCCCCCTTTCGCGGGGAACACAGGCGCGTTTACTTCTTCACCTCAGAAGGGGCAGCTCCACCCAGAAGCGGACGCCGTGGGGGAGGTTTTCCGCCCCGCAGGCGCCGCCGTGGAGGGCCACGGACTCATTCACCAGGGCCAGGCCCAGACCGGCGCCGCCCCGCGCCCGGTCCCGGGCGGCGTCGGAGCGGTAGAAGGGCTCGAAGAGCCGGGGGAGGGCCTCGGCCGGGATGGGGTCGCCGTCGTTTTCCACCTGGAGGAGGGCGGCGGAGCCCTCTGCCCGGAGCCTGACCCTGATCTCTCCCCCCGGCGGGGTATGCTGGAGGGCGTTGGCGGCCAGGTTGGAGACCACCAGGGAGAGCCGCCCCTCCTCCCCGGAGACGGCGCAGGGGGCCAGGTCCAGGTCCAGGGTCACGCCGGCGGTCTCCATGGGCCGCTCCAGGGTGCGAAACACCGTCCCCACCACCCGGTCCAGGGCCACGGGGCCGGGGGCGAAGTGGGTCTTGCCCGCCTTCATGCGGCTCAGGTCCAGGAGGGAGCTCACCAGGGCGGCCATCTGGTCGGACTGGTCCATGATGACGTCCAGGTACTCCTCCCGCTTCTCCGGGGCGATGTCCTCCCGCAGGCCCTCGGCGTAGGAGCGCAGGAGGGCCAGGGGGGTCTTGAGCTCGTGGGCCACGGCGTTGGTGAGGTCCCGTTCCCGCCGGAGGCTCCTGGCCTGGGCCCGGGCGGTGAAGAAGGCAAGGAGGAGGGTGAACAGGAGGGTGGCAAGATAGAGGAACCAAAGGCCGTGGGTGGCCATCAGGAAGGAGCAGTAGGAGACGCCGTAGGCGGAGACCAGCCCGTCGTAGGGGGCGAGGGAGCCAACCCTCCCATAGCTGCTGGAGCCCGCCCAGGTGTCGGAGGGGGCGCGGTCCCCCACCAGGTGGTCCACCCGGGCCTCGGCCTCCCGGAAGAGCCTCAGGGTGAGCTCCGGGCCGGTCTCGGCCCAGGCCAGGATGGAGCTGAGCTGGGCGGCGTCGAAGGTGAAGGTGGTGAGGACCTTGCCGTCAAAGAAGGGGCTGTCGGTGTCCAGCAGGGTCACCGGGCCGTCCTCGTACCAGTAGACCAGCTTCTGGGGGTAGACCACGTTGTGCTCCACCACGCCGGTGACCTCCCCCCGGAGGCCCACGGTGAAGTTCACGCCCTCGTCCGAGCCCAGGTACTCGTCATAAAGCCCGCTCTCGGTGCCGTAGAAGCGGTTGAACTGCCGGTTTTCCCGGAGGAACCGTCCCAGCGTGAGCTGCTCATCGTCGGTGAGGACGGCGTCAAAGTCCAGGTAGTGGTCGTAGACCCCCGTGCCGGGGAGGGCGAAAGAGCCGGAGGTGAGCTGGCTGCGGCCCATCTCCATTCCCTCGGTGTCGTAGAGCCGGAACACCCCCACGGCCCCGTAGGTGGAGTAGTAGGCGCTCATGCGGTCGTCGTACTGGGGAGGCTTGAGGGCGGGGTCGTAGTCCCCCTCCAGCACCAGCTGGGCGTTCATCAGGTTCCAGTCCCTGGCTTCACTGACGCCGCTCTTGAGCCGGGTGGTCTGGGCGTCCAGCTCCCGGAGGGAGAGGAGGAGGACCATCAGCGCCCACAGCAGGAGGAAGCGGGCGGCGGTGCGGAGGAAGAGGGGCAAAAGCGGTTTTTGTTTCATGGCGGTCTCCCTTCCGGCGGGCCGCTACTCTGCCTCCAGCTTGTAGCCCGCCTTGAACACGGTCTTGATCTGCTTTCCGGCGCTCCCCAGGGCGGCGCGGAGGTTCTTGATCTGCACGTCCACCGCCCGGTCCTCCCCCTCAAAGTCCCAGCCCCACACCCGGGTGAGGAGCTGTTCCCGGGAGAGGACCTTTCCCCGGTTGCGCAGCAGGCACAGGAGGAGCTGGTATTCCCGGGGGGACAGCTTGACCGGCGCGCCCCCCACGGAGCACAGCATGGGCCCCGGCTGGAGCCGGATGGCCCCGCAGGCCAGCGCCCCGTCCTCGGTCCCCCGGCTCCGGCGGATGAGGGCGGTGGTCTTGGCCAGCAGCAGGGCCAGGGAGAAGGGCTTCGTCACATAGTCGTCCGCCCCCAGGGCGTAGCCGTGAAGGGCCTGCTCCTCTCCGCCCAGGGCGGTGAGGAAGAGGATGGGGACGGCGCTCTCCCGGCGGATGGCCCGGCAGACGCCGTAGCCGTCCAGCCCCGGCATCATCACGTCCAGCACCACCGCGTCGTAATCCCGCTGGGCGAAGCGCTCCAACGCGGCCTCCCCGTCGGGGGCCAGGTCGCTGTCCAGGCCGTGGGCGGTGAAGTAGTCCTGGAGGATAGCCCCCATCCGGGGCTCGTCCTCCACGATGAGAATGGCGTCCGGCATATCTGCCCCTCCTTCTGAGATCAGCATACAAAAAAGATGTGTCGGAGTTGTGTCCGGCGGAGAAAAAAACCGGAGGGTGCGCGCCCCTCCGGGTTTCAAAACTGTTATCTGCGTCCGCCGAAGCCGCCGCCTCGGGAACCGCCGAAGCCGCCGCCTCGGGAACCGCCGAAGCCGCCGCCCCGGTGATTTCCAAAGCCGCCGCCG
>DXDV01000297.1 GCA_019115345.1 Candidatus Intestinimonas stercorigallinarum
GAAAAACCCTCTGGACAATGTGCTCAGAAAGGTCTAAAATAACTGTGAAAATTGGTGGAACCAATGAACACTGTGCGCAGAACAGAACAAAAATGGCTATGCACGCTGAAGTGGTAGCACCAATCCACCGAGACTAGAGGAGTGATTGTCGTGGGAGAAATTGTCCTGAAGGGTGTATTGTCGCTGTTGCCTATCATCTGGCTCATTGTGGCCCTCACCGGGCTGAAGATGGCCGGACATAAGGCCTGCGTGGGCGCCCTCATCATCACCATCGTGGAGGCCCTGTTCCTGTGGAAGATGCCGGTCGTGGACTGCGCCACCTCGGCTCTGGAGGGCTTTGCCTCCGCCCTGTGGCCCATCATCCTGGTCATCATCGCCGCGATCTTTACTTACAACCTGTCCCTGAAAACGGGGGCCATGGACGTCATCAAGCAGATGCTCACCGGCGTCTCCGCCGACAAGCGGGTGCTGGTGCTCCTCATCGGCTGGTGCTTCGGCGGCTTCATGGAGGGCATGGCCGGCTTCGGCACCGCCATCGCCATCCCCGCCAGCATGCTGGCCGGCATGGGCATGAATCCCATCACCGCCTGCCTGGTGTGCATGCTGGCCAACGCCTTCCCCACCGCCTTCGGCTCTGTGGGCATCCCCACCGTGACCCTGGCCAATGTGACGGGGCTTGATCCCCTGCCCCTGGCCTTCACCACCGTGGTGCAGATGGTCCCCTTCATGATTCTGGTGCCCTTCCTCATGGTCATCGTGGGCGGCGGCGGCGTGAAGGCCCTCAAGGGCATGGTGGGGATCACCCTGGTCTCCGGCGTCTCCTTTGTGGTGCCCCAGCTCATCGTGGCCAAGTTCACCGGTCCTGAGCTGGCCGTCATCGTGGGCTGCGTGGTCAGCCTGGGCTGCACCATCCTCATGGCCCGTGCCCGGAAGGGCAAGGCCGTGCCCGACGAGTACAACATGAGCGCCAACGACGCCAATGCCAAGGCCATTGACGGCCATACGGCCCTGGTGTCCTGGCTGCCCTTCATCCTGATCTTCGTGCTGCTGCTGGTGACCTCCAAGCTGGTGCCCCCTATCAACAACGCTCTGGCTGTATTCTCCAGCTCCATCAAGATCTCCACCTCCGCCAATGCCGGAAACGCCTCCTTCAGCTGGATCAACACCCCCGGTATCTGGATCTTCCTGGCGGCCATCATCGGCGGCTTCGTCCAGAAGGCCAGCCCCAAGCTCATGTGGGATACCTTCGTGGCCACGGTGAAGCAGATGGCCAAGACCATCGTCACCATCATGTCGGTGCTGGCGGTGGCCAAGATCATGACCTACTGCGGCATGATCAATGATATGGCCGTCTTCTTCGTGTCCATCACCGGAAACTTCTATCCCTTCGTCTCCCCCATCATCGCCGCTCTGGGCGCCTTCATCACCGGCAGCGGCACCAGCACCGAGGTCCTCCTGGGCAACCTCCAGACCGCCGCCGCCGAGCAGATCGGCATCTCCCCCTACTGGCTGGCCGCCGCCAACTCCACCGGCGCCGGTATCGGCAAGATCCTCTCTCCCCAGTGCATCGCCACCGCCGCCGCGGCTGTGGGCCTGGTGGGACAGGACTCCAAGCTCCTGGCCGGGATCATCAAGTGGGCCCTGCTGGAGCTGGTCATCGCCTGTCTGGTCGTGGGCCTGTTGGGCGACGTTCTCACGCCCATCCTGGGCATCTGAGCATGCCGGCCTGACCGCAGACCCCCCCGTGCCGCCGACGCAGGCGGCGCGGGGGGTATTTTGCCGTTTGGGGGCGGGCCGACGTTGCCAGGCGGGGCGGCGCGTGGTATACTGGTGCCGCGTTTTAATGGTATCTTAAAGAAGTTTGCCGCCAGGCGTTAAGAAAACCGTGCTATGCTATGTAATGTCTGCCGAATAAACCGCAAAGCGGTTTATTCCCGCGGCGGTAGCCGCGCAATTCCATAAAATATGTGGGAAAGCGGAGGAGTGAGCGCTTTGTACAACATCCTGATCTGCGACGACGACCGGGACATCGTCTCGGCGCTGGACATCTACCTCACCAGCGACGGCTACCAGACCTACCACGCCTACGACGGCCTGGAGGCCCTGCGCATGGTGAAGGAGCACGACATCCACCTGATCCTCATGGACATCATGATGCCGGGGATGGACGGCATCCGGACCACCGCCAAGCTGCGGGAGACGGAGAACATCCCCATCATCTTCCTCACCGCCAAGAGCGAGGACGCCGACAAGATCCTGGGGCTCAACATCGGGGCCGACGACTATGTGACCAAGCCCTTCAATCCCATCGAGGTGCTGGCCCGGGTGAAGAGCCAGCTCCGGCGGTACACCACCCTGGGCGGACAGCGGCGGGCGGAGGACGCCCCCCAGGTCCTCTGCAACGGGGGCATCGCCATGGATGACGGGGCCAAGTCGGTGACGGTGGACGGGGAGCCGGTGAGCCTTACCCCCATCGAGTACAACATCCTCCTGCTGCTCATGCGGCACCCGGGCCGGGTCTTCTCCACCAGCCAGATCTACGAGCGGGTGTGGAACGACCCCTCTCTGGGCTCGGAGAACACGGTGGCCGTCCACATCCGGCACCTGCGGGAGAAGCTGGAGATCGACCCGGCCAACCCCCGGTACATCAAGGTGGTGTGGGGCCTGGGCTATAAGATGGAGAAGGCGTGAGCCCTCCTCCGAAGGGAGTCAGACCATGAAGCAAGCCTCTTCCGGACGCCGGGCGGCGGTCTTTCTGGCGGGGACGCTGCTGTGCGCCGTCACCTTCTGGACCGTCTGTATCACCATGGCCCAGTGGGACAACCTCTGGCTGGACCGGAGCTACCCCGAGAGCTACAACGCCCAGCAGGTGCTGGAGTTCTACCAGTACTACGCCGTGGAGGCGGAAAAACTCCTCCAGACCCAGGCCCTCCGGGGCGGCCTGAGCTACACCGACCAGCAGCGGCTCTCCGCCATCCGGGAGCGGCTGGATCCGGAGCACACCAACTTCCGGGTGAGCATCCACGGCCAGGACGGCGCCCTCCACTACACCAATCTGCCGGAGGGGGAGTCCCTGGAGGACTGCCAGACGGTCACGCTGGGGGAGGGCAGCCTGGAGTGGGGGACGGAGCTGCGGGCGTCCGACTATTTCTACTACGACGAGGCCGCCGGCCGGAGCATCCTCATGGCCTATGTGGGGGACGGGGCCTACGTCCGCTGCGACCCGGTGGAGGAGCCGGAGGCGATGGACCGGTACGGCTACCTGGCCGGCCACGAGGGGGAGGAGTGGAGCGACGGCTACTGGAAGAGCGCCGACAGCCGGGTGACCAGCCTCACCTACACCATCCAGTCGGGCATCCGCTGGCCCCTGGAGGTGCCCGACCGCTTCCAGCGGGGCTATGAGAACTACCAGGTGTTCAAGACCTATCTCCCCGCCATCGCCGGCACGGCGGCGGTGCTGCTGCTGTGCGCCCTCTGGTTTCTGTGGCGGTGGTGCTGCCTGGCTGGCCGCCGCCCGGGGCGGGAGGAGCTGGTCCTCACCTTCCAGGACCGCATCCCCCTGGACCTCTACCTGCTGCTCCAGGGCGCCCTTTTCAGCATCCTCCTGAGTGCCGGGGACTCCATCACCTACTCCGCCAACCAGACCGCCCTGCGGATGAGTATTTTCGTGGGACTGGGGGTCCTTTCCCTGGCGGGCTGCGCCCTCTTTCTGGCCCTGCTGGAGACCCTGGCCGTCCGCTGGAAGGGGGGACACATGCTCCGCAACACCGCCGTCTGGCGGCTGTGGGCCTGGCTCCGCCGATGGGCGGGGGAGGCGGCCGCCCACTGGAGCGTCACCGGGCGGCCGGTGCGGCTCTTTCTGCTCTACCTGCTGGGAACCGCTCTCACCGCCTCCACGGTGGTGCTTGTCCCCTTCTATCAGGGCTTTGTCCTCTGGCGGCTGTGCCGCTGGGTGCGGCAGTGGCGGGCCATTCGGACGGGTACCGAGCGCATCGTGGGCGGGGAGCCCGACTTCAAGATCGACACGGCGGGGATGTACCGGGACCTGCGGGAGCACGCCGAGCAGCTCAACGACCTGGGGGCCGCCATCTCCACCGCCGTGGAGGAGCAGCTCAAGAGCGAGCGCTTCAGGGCGGAACTCATCACCAACGTCTCCCACGATCTCAAGACCCCCCTCACCTCCATCATCAACTATGTGGACCTCCTCAAAAAGGAGGAGATCCCGGATCCCAAGGCGCGAGAGTACCTGGAGGTGCTGGACCGGAAGAGCCAGCGGCTCAAAAAGCTCACCGAGGACCTGGTGGAGGCCTCCAAAGCCTCCACGGGAAGCCTCACCGTGGTCCGGGAGAGGCTGGGCTTCCTCCAGCTGCTGGACCAGGCCCTGGGGGAGTACCAGGAGAAGTTTGAGAAGAGCCGCCTCGCCCCGGTGCTCACCACCCCCGACCACGAGCTCTATGTGGAGGCCGACGGCCGCCACCTGTGGCGGGTCCTGGACAACCTGCTGGGCAACTGCGTCAAGTACGCCATGCCGGGTACCCGGGTCTACCTGGACGTGAAGGCCTGGGACGGGAACGTGGTCCTGTCGGTGAAGAATGTTTCCAAGGACCCGCTGAACGTGCCGGCGGAGCAGCTCATGGAGCGGTTCGTCCGGGGGGATGTGTCCCGTACCACGGAGGGCTCCGGTCTGGGCCTTTCTATCGCCCGGAGCCTCACCGAGCTCCAGGGGGGCACCTTCCGGTTGGACATCGACGGGGACCTCTTCAAGGCGGTGGTCAGCTTCCCGGAGGACCGCCCGGCGGAGGCCCTGACGGAGCCCCGGTAAACCAAAGAGACCTTGCCGGGGGCGATTCCTTTTTGGACCTTCGCACAAAAGGAATTGCCCTCGGCCGGTTTTTGGGTTAGAATGGGGACAGCAGGCAAAACTGTGCCAAAGGAGGTATCCCGATGTATGACATCGTCATCGTAGGGGCCGGCCCCGCCGGTCTCACCGCCGCCCTGTACGCCCGCCGGGCGGGCCACTCCGTGCTGGTGCTGGAGGGGGGCGTCCCCGGCGGCCAGGCCGTCACCACCCCCCATGTGGAAAACTGGCCGGGCACCCTGTCCATCGCCGGTCCCGACTTCGCCATGGGCCTCTACCAGCAGTGCGCCGACCTGGGAGCCCAGTTCCAGTTCTCCGCCGTCACCGGCTTTGAGGACCGGGGGGACGTGAAGCTGGTCCGGGCCGGGGAGGAGACCTATGAGGGCCGCGCCCTCATCCTGGCCAACGGCGTCCGCCGCCGGAAGCTGGAGGTCCCCGGGGAGGACCGGCTGGGCGGCCGAGGGGTGAGCTACTGCGCCACCTGTGACGGCAGCTTCTTTAAGGGGAAGGAGGTGGCCGTGGTGGGCGGCGGAAACACCGCCGTGGAGGACGCCGTCTATCTCTCCTCCATCTGTCCCACCGTATGGCTCATCCACCGCCGGGACGCGCTCACCGCCCAGAAATATCTGGTGGACAACCTGAAAACCAAGTCCAACGTGAAGCTCCTCACCAGCCACAAGGTGCTGGAGATCCAGGGGGACAAGCAGGTGGAGGCGGTCCGGCTCCAGGGGCCGGAGCACCAGCGCATCCTCCACGTCTCCGCCGTCTTCGCGGCGGTGGGGCTCATCCCCGACAACGCCATGTTCTCCCCGCCCCTGACCCTCAACGCCTATGGCTATATCCAGGCGGGGGAGGACTGCGCCACCAACGTGCCCGGGGTCTTTGTGGCGGGGGACAGCCGCTCCAAGGAGCTGCGGCAGCTGGTCACCGCCGCCGCCGACGGGGCCATGGCCGCCAGCAAGGCCGGACAGTATCTGGGGGCCCTGTAACATTGGAAAAGCGCCATTTTTCCAACATAAGGAAAAATGGCGCTTTTTGCGTCTGATTCAGCCGCCGGCCCGAGCATCCGGACGGCGGGGCTTTTCATTTCGAGGGGGCAGGGTGAGGGTGGTGCCGTCGGTGGCGGCCGAGATGAGGTAGCGGTAGACCCTGGCCTTCTGCTCGTCGTAGAGGTCCAGATCCTGGTAGAGGGTCTTGTAGTAGTCGAAGGTATCCCGCTTCATCCGGATGACCCGCCGGAGACTGGCCTGGCTGGTGACCAGGCTGCCCGGCCGCTTATAGTAGTAGTAAAGGGGCTTGGGCACCGCCGCCACCAGGCGGACGTGGCGGAGATATTCCAGGTTGAAGAGGAAGTCCTCGCTCCAGCTCACCTCCGCGTCGAAGCGGAGGCCCTGCTTTTCCACGATGGACCGCCGGTAGAGCTTGTTCCACAGAGCGCCGTAGTAGTAGTTGGCGGGGGCCTTTACCATCTCCTGGGCAAACTCCTGCCGGGTGAGGAGCCGCTCCTCCTTGATGTGGCCCCGCTGGGCCTGCTTTTCTCCGTCCACCCGGATAAAATGGGAGATGACCAGGTCGGCGCCGGTGCGCTGGGCGGTCCGGACCAGGGTCTCGGCGGCGTCGGGGGTCAGGCGGTCGTCGCTGTCGGCAAATTGGAGGTAATCGCCCCGGGCCAGCTCCAGGGCGGCGTTCCGGGCGGTGGAGACGCCCCCGTTGGGCTGGTCCAGAAAGCGGACGCGCGGGTCGGCCCGGGCGGCGGCGGCGCACAGGGCGCCGGAGCCGTCGGTGCTGCCGTCGTTGACCAGAAGGATCTCCAGATGGGGCCAGGTCTGCCGCCGGAGGCTCTCCAGACAGGGGCCCAGGTAGCGCTGGACGTTGTAGACGGGGACGATGATGCTCACAAGGGGCTGCTCCAAGAAAGGCACCTCACAGTGTGGCGCCGGGCGGGTCGGTCCAGGCGGATGAATGTCAAAGGGGCGGGAAGGGGCGGAAAGCCCGCCTTTTCCGGGAATGATTATAGCATGCCCCCCGGCGGCTGACAAGATAAAGAGGCGGGAGAAGCAAAAGATTGCCTTTTTTCCGAAAAAAGGGTATACTAAACAAGATAACGTTTCACGCAAGGAGGCCCTGTTATGGACAAGATCAAAATGACCACTCCCCTGGTGGAGATGGACGGTGACGAGATGACCCGCATCCTCTGGAAGGACATCAAGGAGATCCTCCTGGAGCCCTACATCGACCTCAAGACCGAGTATTACGACCTGGGGCTCCCCCACCGGGAGGAGACGGGGGACCAGGTGACGGTGGACTCCGCCGAGGCCACCAAGAAATACGGCGTGGCGGTAAAGTGCGCCACCATCACCCCCAACGCCCAGCGGGTGAAGGAGTACAAGCTCTCCCAGATGTGGAAGTCCCCCAACGGCACCATCCGGGCCATCCTGGACGGCACCGTGTTCCGGGCGCCCATCATGGTCAACGGCATCTCCCCCGTGGTGAAGAACTGGAAGAAGCCCATCACCATCGCCCGCCACGCCTTCGGCGACGTCTATAAGAACACCGAGTACAAGGTCCCCGGCCCCGGGAAGGCCGAGCTGGTCTTTACCCCGGCGGAGGGGGAGCCGGTCCGCCAGACCATCTATGACTTCGCCGGACCCGGCGTCCTCCAGGGCCAGTTCAACACGGCGGCCTCCATCGCCTCCTTCGCCCGCTCCTGCTTCCAGTTCGCCTTGGACAGCAGGCAGGACCTGTGGTTCGCCACCAAGGACACCATCTCCAAGCAGTACGACCACACCTTCAAGGACATTTTCCAGGAGATCTACGACGCCGAGTACGCCAAGGCCTTCCAGAAGGCGGGCATCGAGTACTTCTACACCCTCATCGACGACGCGGTGGCCCGGGTCATCCGCAGCGAGGGCGGCTTCATCTGGGCCTGCAAGAACTACGACGG
>DXDV01000298.1 GCA_019115345.1 Candidatus Intestinimonas stercorigallinarum
GCCGATGTACTCGTCGATGCTCTCCGGGTTGATGACGCCGCAGTTCCGGAGGGCGATGCGGTACTGGTTTTTATAGAAGCGGGTGTCGGAGAGGCTGGTGACCTTCTCGGCGTCCTCCCCCTCCTTGTGGAGGAGCCGCTGGACGATGCGGCCCTTGACGATGTGCTCGGAGACGATCTCGGGCACGTCGTCGGGGGTGACGTGGGTATAGAAGGCCCCCTCGGGATAGATGAGGACCACCGGACCCATGGCGCACAGGCCGAAGCAGCCGGTCTTGACCACCCGGGCCTCCTGATCCATGCCCTGGGTCTTGAGCTCCCGCTCGAAGGCCTCAATGATCTTGGGGCTGTTGGAGGAGGAGCAGCCGGTGCCGGTGCACACCAGGATGTGGGATCGGACAAAGTTCATCTCTTACCCCTCCTCCGTTTATTCCGCCGCACCGATGGTGTACTCGGTGACGGGATTGTGGTTGACCAGATGCTCGGCGACGATGCGGGGCACCTTCTCCGGCGAGAGCTTCACGTAGGTGACCTTCTCCTCCCCGGGGACGTAGACCTCCGCGATGGGCTCCAGACGGCACACGCCGATGCACCCGGTCTGGGTGACGGTGACGTTCTTGAGCTCCCGCTTGGCCACCTCCTCCAGGAAGGCGGTGAGCACCGGACGGGCCCCGGCGGCGATGCCGCAGGTGGCCATGCCCACCACGACCCGGATGTCGTCGGCGCTGTTCTCACGGATGTCGATCTGCTTTTGCATCTTCTCACGAATGGCTCTGAGTTCTTCCAGGCTCTTCATATCTTCACTCCCTAACGTGTTGTTCTTGGTCCATGGGGCGGCTCAGGCCGTCCCGGCCTCTCCCTCGGCCACATAGTCCCGGATCCACTTGGCCACCTCCGGCTCCGACAGGGGGACGTCGGGCCCCAGCACGGCGCGGATCTCCGCCGTGTCGAACCGGAACTCCCCCTTCGGGGTCCTGCGGGTGTAGGTGAGCTCCATCCCCTCCGGCAGGCCCTGTGCCAGCAGGGAGATGGTGGAGGCGGTGTCCCCCAGAGGGGGGCAGTCGATGTGGCAGGCGTGAAAGGCGGCGGTGACGGTGGTCCCCACCCCCAGCTGGCTCTCCACCCGCAGCCAGCCGCCGGTCTGCTCCGCCGCCAGGCGGAGGAGGGGCAGGCCCAGGCCCACCTTCCGGGTGGTGCGGGTGGTGGTGAAGGGGTCGGTGACGCTGGCCAGAAACTCCGGGGACATGCCCCGGCCGTCGTCGGCCACCGTGAGGAGCAGCAGGTCCTCCCCCTCCTCCACCCCCAGGTCCACATGGCGTGCCCCGGCGGAGATGGAGTTCTGGGCGATGTCCAGCAGATGGAGAGAGAGCTCTTTCATCCCGTTGCCTCCTCGCGGTCACACGGCCCGGTCACCCGGCCCTTACTCGTAGCGGTCCAGGATGGCCCCCACCTGATCCGGGGTCAGCCGGCCATAGACGTCGTTGTTGATCATCATGACGGGGGCCAGGCCGCAGGCGCCGATGCACCGGCAGGCGTCCAGGGAGAACTTCCCGTCGGGGGTGATGGAGCCGGGCTTGATGCCCAGCCGCTGCTGCACCGCCTCCAGCACGTCGGAGGCCCCCTTGACGTAGCAGGCGGTGCCCAGACACAGGCTGATCTGATACTTGCCCTTGGGGTTGAGGGTGAACTGAGCGTAGAACGAGGCTACCCCGTAGACCTCGCTCAGGGGGATGTCCAGCCCCTCCGCCACCATGATCTGGACCTCCTCCGGCAGATAGCCGAAGATCTCCTGGGCCGCCTGGAGCACCGGCATGGTGGCGCCGGGCTGCCCCTTGTGCTCGGCGATCACCGCCCGCAGCCGCTCCTCCTGTTCCGGCGTGCCGTTGTAGGGGACAACGGTCTTGACGTTTGGCATAGTTTCCTTCCTCCTTTTTCCCATCCATAGGCCGCCGCCCGGCAGGGTCCGGGGGTCGGTTTCTCTCTATTTTAGCCTGTGAGCACGGCCACTTCAACCGTAAATGTTAAATGGAACACACTTTTTACGAATATGACAAAGCCCTTTTCCGCCCTCCCGCTACCGGCCGCCCCGGCGCAGCCAGTCCAGCACCGCCTGGGGGGTGGCCTCCGGGAGCTCCATGGTCTGGCCGCCGGCCTCGATCTGGTGGAGGTAGTGGGCGTCGCAGCCGGTGACCGTCCGCACCCCTCTCAGGTCGGGCCGCCCGTCCAGAAAGCCGGGGGGGCACCGCCGGGAGACCTCCGCCAGGGGGAAGCCCATGGCCGGGTCCCAGAGGCCCAGGTTGGAGAGGAGGGAGAAGCTGTCCCGGTCGATGTGGGCGGGGTAGGCCACCCCGCCGAAGGACTCCACCAGACCGGCGGCCTCGTAGACGCCGATGTCGGCGGCTCCGGCCAGCATGGCCGCCTCCTCCCCCACCACATGGTCGTCCACATCCATGAGGAGCTGCCGGCCGAAGATGGCCGGGTCGTTGGTCCGCCCCTCCAGCCGCCGGTAGACCTCCTCCTGAAAGGCCATGGCCTGGTCCAGGCCGGGGAAGAGGCACACCACATGGACCTCCTCCAGGGTACACAGCTCCATGCCCGGAAGGGCCAGCAGGCCGTAGGCCTCGGCGGCCCGGCAGAAGGCGGCGCAGTTGCCGCAGCTGTTGTGGTCGGTGAGGGCGGCGGCGTCCAGTCCGGCGAGCCGGCACATGCCGGCCAGGGTGGCAGGCGTCATGGCCTCGTCCCCGCAGGGGGAGAGGCAGGAGTGGAAATGAAAATCAAATTGCAGCCGGATGTTCCCCCACCTCCTTCGGCGTCCCCTCTCCGCCCTACCGCAGGAGCTGCTTGAGCACGGCGGCGGCGTCAAAGGTGGAGAGCTTCGTCCCCAAAATGTTGATGTTCTGCTGCTCGGCCCGCTGCCGCAGGGCCTCGTCCGGCCTGACGCCCTCGGTGAGCACCACGCAGGAGACCTCCGCCATCAGCGCCACGGCGGCCACGTTCTGGTTGGACATGATGGTCAGCCACACGTTGCCGGTCTGGGCTCTGCCCATGACCCAGCTGAGCAGGTCGCCCACATAGCCGCCGCTGACCTCCCGCTCGGGCTCGGGCATGATAAATTCCGTCAAGGCCATCACATGGGCCAATTCTCTCACATTCAATTCCGGGAACCTCCTTCTGGCTTCTTGCTTGGGGTCCGCCGCTGGCGGAAGGGGGCGGGCAGGTACTCGTCGGCGTCCCCGGTGCCCGCCATGTACTGCATGCGCTCCCGCACCTTGAAGATGCAGTCCTCCACGCTGGCCCAGCCCTGGACCACGTCCTCGGCCAGGGCGTGGCAGGAGGGGGCGCCGCAGGAGCCGCAGTCCAGCCCCGGCAGACTTCGCTCCAGCTCCTCGATCTTCACCAGCTTCTCCAGGGCGGCCCCCCGGTCCTGGTCCAGCTGGAAGGAGGGCAGATACTGGAGCTCCCGGTCCACCCGGACCAGGTCCCGGCCGCCGCTGCGGAAGTCGAAGCGGTTCCGGGAGACGGGCAGACCCTTCATCAGCTTTTTGATCCGCATCCGGGCGCCGTAGGGGTTCTCCACCGTGAGGCAGCCCCCCACGCAGCCCTGGGTACAGGCGCACAGCTCGATGAAGTCGGCCTCCGGGAGGCGTCCGTCCTCGATCTCCTCCAGCATGCGGATGCAGTTTTCGATGCCGTCCACCGCCAGATAGCTCTGGCCCAGCCGGGCGGCCGACTCGCCGCCGCAGCAGGCCCAGCCGATCCCCATGATGCCCGCCGAGCACATGGGCTTGACCTCCTTCAGGTCCCGCATGGGACCCAGCAGCCGCAGATACACGTCCCGGATGGCGAAGGCCCCGTCCAGTACCGGCTTCTGGAGCCCCTCCGGGGTGTGGGCGGCGGTGACCTGGGAGGAGCAGGGGACGATGGAAAAGACCCCGATCTCCTCCGGGGGAAGCCCCGTCTCGGCCTCGGCCTCCCGCCGGGCCAGGATGGCGGCCAGCTCCACGGGCGTGATGGTGGACGCCACGTTGGGGATGAGCTTGGGGAAGCGGGTGCGGATGAGCCGCAGGATGGTGGGGCAGGCCGAGGAGATCTGGGGCATGACCCGCTCCTCCCCGTTTTTGATGGTGTGCCGGGCGTAGTCGGAGAGGATCTCCGCCGCCCGGGCCGTCTCAAAGACCTTCTGGAACCCGATCTGCAAAAGGCCGTTGAGCACGATATCGATGTCGTCCAGGTGATGGAACTGCCCGTAGAGGACGGGGTCCGGGAGGGCCACCCGGTACCGGTACTTCTCCAGCTTCTCCAGGCTGTCGCTCACCGACTTGACCGCCTTGTGGGGACAGACCTGGATGCACTTGCCGCAGTCGATGCACCGCTCGTTGAGGATGGTGGCCTTGCCGTTGCGGACCCGGATGGCCTCGGTGGGGCAGTTTTTGATGCAGGTGGTGCAGCCCCGGCAGCGCCTGTATTCCAAAATCACCGAATGCTTCATCATGATGGAATCACCCCGTTTCCAGAGGACGCCCCGCCGCCGGGCGTCCCGTGTATACAAGCCCCTTCCGTGCTCAGGCGATGCGGATGCGCATGGTCACCGTGGTGCCCTCGCCCACCCGCGTGTCGATCTCCATATCGTCGGAGCAGCGCTTCATGTTGGGAAGGCCCATCCCGGCGCCGAAGCCCAGGTCCCGGGCCACGGCTCCGGCGGTGGAGAAGCCCTCCTCCATGGCCCGGCTCACGTCGGGAATGCCGGGGCCGTGGTCGGTGAGGCGGATGGTGATGGCGTCCATCCCCACGGTGACCTCCACCTCGCCGCCGTTGGCGTGGATGACCATGTTGATCTCCCCCTCGTACATGCAGATGGAGGCCCGGCGGATGACGTCGGGGGGCAGCCCCAGCTTCTTGAGGGTCATCTTCATCTTGCTGGAGGCCTCGCCCGCCTGGATGAGGTCTCCGCCGTCCACCACATAATTCAGCTTCAGATCTCTCATACTCACTCCCCCGCCAGTCCGCTGCGGTAAAGCAGACCGCAGGCCACAAACATCCGAAGCTCTGAGCGCATGACCACAATGTCCCGCTCCCGGGCCAGCTCCAGGATGTCCTCCCCCGGCGTCTTGCCCCGGACAAAGACGATGCACTTCATGTCCATCATCTCGGCGGTGCGCACCACCTGGGGGTTGACCATGCCGGTGAGCAGCACCGCCTGGTCCTTCACATAGGCCAGCACGTCGCTCATAAAGTCGCTGGCGCAGGCCGAGTGCACCTCCCGGCCAAGGCCTTCCTCTCCGCACAGCACCGTTGCGCTCAGGATGTCTCTGATCTCATACAGATCCATACGCCTTCCCCTTTCCTTGGTCCGGCCCGGCCGGGCCGGTGCGCGCCGTCCGTTTCCCGCAGGCGCCCTGCGGAATTAAGCTCTCTTTATTTTATCATCATCCCGCCCACAAAGCAAACTGCTTTTTCCTTTTTTACCCGTCCCATCCGAGCGCATTCCACAAAGACGGCGGCGGAAGGGGTCGGTTTTTCTGTCCCCCCGGCATTGACATCTGTTTTTGTCCTGGTGTATAATGCTCTTTAATATAGTAAAGCGGCCTGGCCGCGGCGCTGTATCCGGGACGGCCCTGGACGGGGCCGCCCAAAAACAAAATAGGAGGCTTGTCACCATGAGTAATGCCCGCGTGTACAACTTTTCCGCCGGTCCCTCCATGCTCCCCCTCCAGGTCCTGGAACGGGCGGACTCAGAGATCACCAACTACCAGGGCTCCGGAATGTCCGTCATGGAGATGAGTCACCGCTCAAAGGTGTTTCAGAAGATCTTTGACGACACCCAGGCCAAGTTCCGCCGCCTGCTGAAGGTCCCCGAGGGCTACAAGGTCCTCTTCCTCCAGGGC